>NZ_CAWLTV010000068.1:0-119830 GCF_963864045.1 Picosynechococcus sp. NKBG042902
TTATAAAATTTTTACAGAATCAACTCGTTTGTTTGTGCCGCTCACTGTCATCCTAGAGTTGGAATGGGTGCTGCGAGCGTTTTATGGTTTCCAACGGGAAGATTTTGCCCGGGTCATTCGACATTTATTAGGATTAGAGCATGTGATCGTCGAGAGTTGGGAACGTGTTGATCTGGCTTTGCAGTGGCATTTACAAGGGCTGGATTTTGCTGATGCTCTCCATCTTGCGGCTAGTCGGGAGTGCCAGAGTTTTGTGAGCTTTGATGATAAACGTTTTGCGAAACGTGTCCAACGACTGGGTCTTCAGCCTTCTGTTGCGGTTCCAAAAAAACTTTGATCGTCGCTGTTTTCTGGTACTGACAGAGGCGATCGCCTACTATCGTTGTTAGCCTAAAATATCGCTTATTGTCTAAATCCCCCGACAAAACTCACCTTTCATTTATGCAGTAGTCTTTTGGTTGAGGATCTGTTGGTAGAGTTCAATATAGCGTTGGGCTTGCAGTTCAATAGGATATTCAGTTTCGGCAATGCGGCGACAATTTTGCGCCATCTTTTCCCTTAAGGCGTTGTCTTCGAGCAGTTGCACAATGCCATTGCAAAGGTCTTGGGGATCTTCGGGTTGGGCGAGATAACCAGTCACACCGGGACGCACTAAATCAGGCACACCACCAATATCAAAGGAGACTAAAGGTGTACCGCAGGCCATTGCTTCTTGTAAAACTAAACCAAAAATGTCAGCACGAGTAGGACAAATAAACAGATCAACAGCGGCGTAAAAAATTGCTTTCAGAGCGTCACCTTCAACATAACCGAGACTCAGGGCAGGAATATCAATATTTTGTAAAAAGCTTGTGGACTGGTTACCTAGAGTGAGAATTTGAAGGTTCTTTTTAAGGGATTGAGGTAGTTTTTGGAGAGCTTTTTGAAGTAGATCCGAGCCTTTACGAGGATCATTTAGATTTTGAGCAGCAAAGCCAATGATATATTTATCTTGGGGTAAGTCTAGTATAGTGCGACATAGTTTTGAATCTAAAGGTTTATAGAGTTGTATATCAAGACCATGAGGAATAAGGTGGATTTTTTTAGCTTTAAAAATACTTTTTTCGGCCTGTTGTTTTAGCCATTGGCTGGGGGTGACAATTGTTAGATTTGATTTGTCATAAACCCACTTTTTCAGTCGCCATTCGAGTTGAGTATTATCGATTTTAACGGCAGGATAGGTACTTAAATTTGGGCAGGAACCACAACCAAATTGCCATTTTTCACAGGTAAAACTATAGGCACAGTGTCCGGTAAAGCTCCACATATCATGGAGAGTATAGACGGCGGGAATATTTTCGGTTAATGCGGACAGGGCCAGATAATTAAAATATTCACCGTGGAGGTTGTGGAGATTCAGAATGTCAGCGGTTTGGTAGAAGGGGTGTTTTTTGATCTGCCAGGTATCGGCAATGGTCAGGTAGTGGAGACCAAAGCTTGCGCTAATACGGGAAAGGGCTTTATTAACATAGCGACGTTTGCTGATCTGATCTACATGGCGATCGCCACTTTGTTTGTTTCCGACTAAGATTTTGGAACCAATGCCTGCTTGACGTAAGCCTTGGTGGAGTCGATATGCGGCAATGGAAGCCCCACCGGAAATATCACTGGTACTAATTTGGAGAATTTTCATTCAAAAAGCTTTTTAATTTATCTTGGATTTTTATAATGCCTTTCTGGGGGTTTTTGATAAAATTTATTGTTTTTCTCAACCAACGATAAAAGTATTTTTCTTTGATCTGGTTGAGCTGGAAGTTTTGTCGTGATTTTTCTTCTTGCTCCCGGATTTTATCCCAGTCAAAAGGTTTGTTGGAAATTTTTTGATAAATAGTCGCATGACTACCTTCGCACAGTCCAATTTTTCTTAAACCCATCTGACGAGCAAAAGAGTCAAAAGTATAACGAAAATGAAAGGTAGAAGGTAAATGACATTTAATACAAGGATAAAAATGGTTAGCAATCAAAAGGTATCCATCTAACTTCACTGCTTCAATCATTTCTCCAAAGCTCTTTAGGGGGTCAGGAATATGCTCAAGAACATCTGTGGCAATGAGGCAATCATAGTTAGAATGGAGGTGATCAACAAATCGGATATTGTTAAAGCTTTGAAGTCTTTTGATAGCATACTGACTGGGTGTTGGTTCATAAAGATCAATATTCATCTCCGGGGCAACCTGCGTAATCATAATTGCCAAGTTTCCCATCCCTCCACCAAAGTCAAGGATGTTATCAAAATCGTTTTCTGCAATCCATTGGGCAATAGAAGATCGATGTTGCAAAGATGTTGGATCTTGCTCAATAAACAAGGAATTTAAAATCCAAACCGGATGTTGATAATATAGAGACAGCTTTTGCCAGTCAATATTTTCACTATCACAGTTTAATTCATCCCATACTTGATCCATCGCTTGCCAAATATCTTCAAGTTTAGGTGAATTGTTATCGGCATCTTTTAAAAGTCTTTTAATTTCCGAAAATTCATATTCAGAAAGGTCAACTTTAGATAACATCATGCTTTATTTAAAACCAAGTGTCGATTTTACTTTCTTTGGGATACGCTTTACTTTACTTGCCCAAGAGTTGTTATAAAAACAGCTTTTAAAAGTATATAAGTCCGCTTCCTGATGTCTAACAATAAATGGGGGATGAAGAATTTTCCAGATATCCTGAGTAGGGAGGTTAGCTACTAAGCTTTCCGAACCGTGAGTATGAGTAGCATCAGACCTAAAACCGATATTAGAGACTAAGTTGTGATTGGGCAAGATACTTAATCCCCCCTGTGCCCAGCAAGCAAAAGTCCAGGCATAATCCCAGGAATTGGGTTTCCCTTCGAGAAAGAGGCGATCAAAAATTTGCTGCCAATATTTTGTTTCTACTGAGTCCTCGAAAAGCTGTTCTAGTAATCTCTCTTGCTTAAATTTCAACCATTTTTCTGCATGAAAATCATAATATTTCCACGCTCTTTTCCAAGTTGCCCAACCCCAACAGTGATTATATCGAGAAAAATAGTAGCTGTAGCTTGTGCGTTGAATGCCATTTTGAAAGTTATTACCACTGATCACCATAATTCGTTCATCATGGTGATAGTAATCTAATAAGGTTTCACAAAACGAAAAAAAGAAGGGGCAGGCACACAGTCATCTTCCAAAATAATGGCTTCTTCAACCTGCTCAAAAACCCAGGTAATACCGCTGGAAACTCTTTCTCGGCAACCCAAATTCACATCGGCATAATTACAAAAAACTTCGCAATCCCAATCCACTTGTTTAATGACATCCCGTGCCGCTTGACATTTTTCTTGTTCTTCTGGGGTGCGCGGCCCATCAGCGATGACAAAAAGTTGCTTTGGCTGTGCTTTTCGGATCTCATTAAACACAATCTGCGTCAGATCCGGACGATTAAAGATAATGAAAGCAACGGGGGTTTTGAGCATCGTTATGGAGTAGGGAGTCTGTGACCATCGGGAATGGGCTGCACTATAAAAGTATAAACCTGAGTGACCAAGGCGATCGCCTTTTTTACTTCCCCCTAAAGTCAGAACAAAGTTATTATAATATTTCTGGCGAGGCTAGGCGATCGCCTTTCATTCAAGTAAATATCGCTATTGCCCAATTTGAGAGATTTGCGTCACACTTAAACTCAGTTCAGGAAAAAGATTTGACCGTAGGGTATCTTGACCCTGAAACAAGGCAAAAGTGTATTCTCCCTCTACTAGATGATAAATAGAAACGGTCGGCTGCTTGGGACTGCCAATATAACGTCTACCACCCAATCCTAAGTAGTCCACAATCCAATATTCAGCAATGCCTAACTTTTCGTATTCTCCTAATTTCATTAAATAATCATCTTGCCAGTTGGTACTGACGACCTCGATTGCTAACCGAACGGTTTCTCCCTGGGTAATGGTTGACCGCTTTTTCCACATTGGCTCCTTGTCTTGTATAGCAGCACTATCTAACACCATCACATCAGGAATATAGGCGGTTTTGTCGGTATCTATCGCTTTAATTAAGCCTTGGCGCGGAATACACAAGGGTAAGCCTAACCGTTTAATTTCAAACCCAATTTCCATTGCCAAAAAACCAGCAACCTGCTCATGGGTTCCAGTAGGCTGCATTTTGACAATCACTCCATTATGTAATTCAAATCGGCCCTCATAACCATCGGGATACCAATCCCAAAATTCCTCTAAGGTCAGTAACCTTGATTCTTGTGGCAAGTCAATATCAATTTTTTCTTTGATAAACATATTTTTGACCTCGGTATAGAGTGCCACAATCTATTTACTACTCTTTCCTAATTATAGGCGATCGCCTTTTCTATTCTCTAAATATAGAACGCAACTATTACACTTGCTGCGAGTTACTCAGGTGAGGTGATCGCTTATCTATAGACAACAGAAGTCAAGTGACTTCATATGTGTTTTTCGAAGGTTATCAAGAACAGTTCTTGAGTTTAAATTAATTAAAAACAGAGAAAATATCAGTCATAAAAGCCTTCGATTGAAGCTTAAAAATCGGACGAGTCGCTGGTGTTAATCCATTACTCAGGTATGAAGCAATTGCTTGTGAAATGACAGTTGCCGAGGCTGCCCCTATAGCCGCATAGGATGGGATCAGTAAATAATTTAAAAGTAAATTAATTAATGCCCCTAAAAATGTTCTTACAAAAGACAAGTGCGTTAAGTTTTCCGCAATAAACCAAGGTGAGCTAGCCACTCCCATAAAGACGAATACTGCAGCCCAAATATGAATAGCTAGTATTATTCCCGCACCAATATACGCTTGTCCATAAATCAATGCAACGATCCACATAGATAAAATAGAAATTGGGATGGCAAAAACCAAAGATATCTGCACTAAAAAACGAATTAATTTCTTGACTTTAGCATAATAAAGAGACTGATCATTTTTTTTGGCTGCATAAATCGAAGGAGCAACAGAAGCAGTGATCGCTGTTGGGATAAAATACCAAATCTCAGAAAGCTTAGTCGCTGCTGCATATAGGCCTACGGCCTTGTCACTTACCATTTCTCCAAGCATGATTAGATCAATTTTCATATAGATCATGATGCTTAAGCCCGACAGAATTAACGGCCAGCTTTCCTTTAAAAGTTGGTTTGCTACTTCTAGGCTCCATACTAATGAAAAACGACAACCTCGAAAACGGTACATCATCAACAAGGTGAACGCCCCTAAACCAGCCTCTGCAAACATCACCCAAGCAAAAGTGACCAGCGGTGCCTGCCATAAAACCAGCAGCACTTTAATCCCTGTGACCAATAGGAAGACACTATTCTTGGCAATAACTGTAAACTTAGATTGAACCTGGGAACGAAACCAAAAATCAACAACATCAAACGCTTGAAAAATACTTGCTGTTGCCAATATTGCTACCACTCGCAAAGTCACTGCATCCCCAGAGCGGACTTGAAAAATCACTCCCATAATCAAACCACAACACAGCAGAGAAGCCACCAACTTTAGCCAAAATGTTGTCCCTAAAATCTGATCTTTTAATTCCGGCTCATGGACAATCGAGCGAATCACCAACGAATCTAAACCAAGACCTGCTAAAGGACTAAACAAACCAATAAAGGCTGTGGCATAACTTAAAATTCCAAATTGTCCAGCACCAAGATAGCGGGCAACCCAAGCCCCGACGAAAAGGCCAAACACCATTCGAGAAATATGCTCAAAAAATAACCAAGCAACATTCTGAAAAATGTTTCCTCGCTCACCACTAATATATTGCCGAGCAACTTCCTTCGCTTGTTGGTACTTACTGAGCATTAGAGCTTCCCGTCTCCCTGTTGCCCCTGGTGGCCGATGATGTACTTTTTCTCTAAATTTTCAACCCGGATAATGGTGTCCGACATAAACACGAAACAAAACCAATGCTTACATAGCCTACCCGATCAGAGCCCCCAGGCGATCACTCCCGACAAACCGTTACCCCGAGCACTACTGGGGAATCGCAGAGAGAATTGCTCTCAAAGCTTTATTTACTGATTCGGAAGTCGTAAAAACTTGCGCGACATCAGGCTCTAACACAACCGTAACCCCGCTTTTGCGTTGTTTTGCCACGAAACGATTAGGGTGCGCCTTACTGTAATCAAAGTTGTACTCAGGAAGTAAGTCATCATCAGGCATCATTTTAGAATTTTTGGTCTCGTTCATAATCTTTTCTTTCTTTGATAGTTGCAGGACGGGCACTAATCAATCGTATCCTCTGATCACGTTCAGTAAAACTGATGACGAGAAGAGTACCCTGGGCATTATAACCATGGAGAATTTTGATCCGAAAATCTCCCCCAGACTGGGGGCCAGGGGGCTCTATAAATCAGCTCTAATGATCAAATTTTAGGGAGCCAATTCGGGTCGAGGATTTGCTCAATACTGTAGGGACAACTGATGGGAAAGGTTTCGGGAGAAAGCCGGGACTTGCGAATCGCGCTTTTCCGCGCCTTTTGGTAGTCTTTTTCTAAGACTGTCTCTAAATAATTAGATAAGACTTTCGATTCTAGAAGTAAATCCAATTCCAAGCGAAAGTTATCGATTTCTTTCTCCCAACCTCTGCCCGACCATTCTCTTTCGGTATGCCAATGTTGATAGAGCAGTAAATGGATTAAAAGTCGAAGTAGATAGCTCTCGACTTTGCGGCGTTGTTCCCGTCCCAATGCTTCAATTTCCTCGGTCAGATTTTGCCAATCAAGATGATCTAGATCATGTTTTTTGAGTTGCTCTAGGGTGATATCTAACCAAGCAACATAATCATCATCGTAAAGTGTCGGACTAAGAGAGATAGCCATGAAAGTATCGATTTTAGAAAATTAGAAAAATATAGAGATTTCCGAATCCCCTAATCCACCTGCGCCAAAAATCCATCCAAATCAGCCACCGCCGCAAAATCCAATAGCGCCTCTCCCAGTTCCTCCAGTTGCCGCACAGATAAACACCGGATTTTTTTGCTCTGTGACTCCGATAGTTCCCCAAAGCGCCGTTTTAACTGACGAATTACCAAATTTGCTGCTTCCTCCTGGCGACCTTCCTGGCGGCCTTCTTGAAGACCTTTGGTCATGATCTCTTGGTAAAAGCGAGAACGAGTAATATCTGTCTGTTTCAGATCGAGAATTTCCATAATCATCTTCTGGGTCAAATCTGGGTATTTATTTGTCAGTATAGTCTCAATAACCTTGCTGCATTTTACGGGTTTACACAATCATCAGGCGATCGCCACGCTAATTTAGATTGCTGATTCAGGGCGTGGGCCTTGACGAATTGTTAGGATTGGATTTTTGTCAGATGGCAGCCAGTTTTACCCTTAAGTTTGGGATGCCCAAGAGAATGTAGGCAAGACCCAGGATCTTTGGTAGGCTTAGTATCGCTTTAAAACTCTATGCTTTAACTATATATACTAACTATGCGTACTCATTACTGCGGGGATTTGCGCTCCGAGCACATTGACCAGACCGTAACCCTGTATGGCTGGGTCGATCGCCGTCGGGATCATGGTGGCGTAATTTTTATTGATCTACGCGATCGCACGGGCATTGTCCAGATTGTCAGTGACCCCCAGCGAACCCCAGATTCCTACAATGATGCCGATGCTAGCCGTAGTGAGTACGTCGTAAAAATTGTTGGGAAAGTCAGCGCCCGCCAAGAAGGGGCGAAAAACCCCAAATTGCCCACTGGCGAAGTGGAGATCTACGCTGACACCATCGAGATCCTAAATGGCGTCCATAAACAGCTGCCGATCCTCGTTTCTAGTAGTGCCGACGGCGATCAAGTCAAAGAAGACCTCCGACTAAAATATCGCTACCTCGACCTGCGCCGGGAAACCATGGCGAAAAACCTCCAACTGCGCCACACCGTCGTCAAATCAATGCGCCGCTTCCTGGAAGACGATGAAAATTTCATGGAGGTGGAAACGCCAATCTTGACTCGGTCTACCCCCGAAGGGGCGCGGGATTATCTGGTGCCGTCCCGGGTGAACCCAGGCGATTGGTATGCCCTGCCCCAGTCGCCCCAGCTCTTTAAACAATTGCTGATGGTGGCCGGCTGCGATCGCTACTATCAAATTGCCCGCTGCTTCCGGGACGAAGACCTCCGGGCCGACCGTCAACCGGAGTTTACCCAGTTGGATATGGAAATGAGCTTCATGTCCTTCGACGAAATCATTGACCTCAACGAACGCCTAATTTGCCGGATTTTCCAGGAGGCCCAGGGCATTGAACTAGAGCGCCCCTTCCCCCGCATCACCTACGCCGAGTCTATGGAAAAATACGGCTGCGATCGCCCCGATACGCGCTTTGGCCTGGAGCTGGTCAACGTCTCTGATATTGTTGCGGACATGGGCTTTAAAGTCTTTTCTGGCGCGGTTAAGAGCGGTGGCCAAGTGAAAGTCCTCCCGATTCCCAACGGAAACGATGCTATTTCCAATGTACGGATCAAGCCCGGTGGCGATCTGTTTAATGCCGCCGTCGAAATGGGAGCCAAAGGGCTTGCCTTTATTCGGGTGCGGGAAGACGGGGCGATCGATACCATCGGCGCGATCAAGGACAACCTCAGTGACGCCCAAAAACAAGAACTTCTCAGTCGTACTGGGGCTGAAGCGGGCACGCTCCTCCTCTTTGGGGCCGGGGCGACGGATATTGTCAATAAGTCCCTAGACCGAGTGCGACAGTTGGTCGGTGCCGAGATGGGCTTGATCAATGAAAATCAGCTCAATTTTGTTTGGGTTACAGATTTTCCGATGTTTGAATATAATAGCGACGAAAAACGCCTCGAAGCCTTACACCATCCCTTTACTGCACCGAATCCAGAAGATCTAGAGGATCTGGCAACGGCCCGCGCCCTCGCCTACGACATCGTCTTAAATGGCATTGAAATCGGTGGCGGCAGTCTACGGATTTACCAGCGGGAAGTCCAAGAAAAAGTCTTCCAGACCATTGGCTTATCAGAAACCGAGGCCCAAGAAAAATTTGGTTTTCTGCTCGAAGCCTTTGAATATGGCACCCCGCCCCATGGTGGTATTGCCTATGGTTTAGATCGTTTGGTGATGCTTATGGCCCAGGAGGATTCCATTCGCGATGTGATTGCCTTCCCGAAAACACAACAGGCAAGCTGCCTGTTAACCGATGCACCGGCGGGAGTCGATCAAAAGCAATTGAAGGAACTTTTTGTCGCTTCTACGGCCCCAGAAAAAGACTAGGCCATTGGCTTTCGAGACAACTGAAATTGTTTTCAAAAAGAATAATGGGGGATGATCGTGCAATTTCGGCGATCGCCCCTGTTTTTTTATGCTCTAAATCGTTTGGGAAAGGGCGGCTGTTTTCGGCTTCAGGAAAGAGAATGATCTTTGGGGCCAAACATCATGTGAATCGCCATGGTGGGTTTGCCCCGTTGGTGATATTTTTTCGCCCAGTGCCGCATTAATTCATGCAGTTCTGTCTGGGCCTCGGACAAATCGGCGGGGGCAATATCAAGGGATTCAAAAATGCGCATGACGTTGTGTTGTTGCTTTGTCCAGGCATGGCTGAGACGAAGAAAGTGGGCGGCGTCTTCGAGGAGGGAATGGGGGGCTTTTGTTGGGCTGTCGGGGCCGCCATAGGTAGAACTCAAAAGGATGTAATAGGGCATTCCCCAGGGGTTATCGAGGCGCATAACCGTTTCGGCGTGGAGCAAACGGCGTTTGATATGTTCGGCGAGGGCTTCACTGAGGGGCAATGGGCGATCGCCTGGGGCTTTTTCCTGGGCCTGTTGGTGTAAAAAAGCAATGAGATCGGCAAATTCGGCGGAGGAGATCCCCTGGGCCGCTGGTAGATCTGGGGGCAGTTTCGCCTCGAGGTAAGTCTGTTGGTCTTCGCTGAGGCGATCGCCCGTTAACCGGGGTTGGGAGCGATGCCAGGGATACTGCCCTAACCAAACCTGGGGCAATTCAGTGAGGTAAGTGGGTTCCTGGAACGCACCATGCTGCAGCCGTTGGCCCGCCTGGAGACCCTGCTCAATTTCTTGGACAATGGCCTTGACCCGTTTTGGTTCGATATGGTGCAAATGCCCAGTCATGCGTAGATTTCCCCCCTGCTCCACATAGGTGGTATAGACTGCACATTTGGCCGCCGTTGCCGCCGCATCCAAAAAAGCCCCATGGCGATAACTGCTTTGCCGGAGCGCAAAAAAAGCCAAGGACAACAACACTTGATCAAAGGCACTTGGATTTAGGGCTTGGAGCAGTTCTAGTTCCGGTTGTGCCATCGATGAAAAAGCCCCAGAGGAATTGGTCAATTTTCAGAGTTCCCCAAACGAATCAACTGGCAAGTTAAACAAGAATAATGAAGTTTCGATGATCCCTTTAGGGGCTAAATTCTACTTGGCTTTTGGCCATTGGCTATGGTTTGTCCCCTGAAAATAGGGAAAATCTGACATTTGGCTGAGTTTAATAACCCGTTTTGGCGACGAATCGGCCCCACGAAAATTTAATGGTTATTGACAGGCTAAATGCATCCGCCAATATGCGCAAAGATCAAAATCAAGTTTCCCAAAGACGACGGCGCGGTTTTCCGTTCAAGCGCTGGTGGGCCTCCTGGAGCAGTTGGGGGATGGGCAGTTGGCTGGGGCAACGGGGTAAACAGTCGCCACATTCTGTACAGGCATTGCCTTTTTTGCCTGGGAACCAATGACCCGCATTTTCGAGCATCTGATAGCGGTATTCGCCGTAACTTTGCATATCGTAGGCGATCGCCAAATTTCTGAGGCGGAGAATTTCGGGGATTGCAATCGCTTCAGGGCAGGGTAAGCAGTCGTAACATTGGTGGCATTCTGTCCCCTGGAGGCGTTGGTGTTGGTGCTGACTCAGGTTCGTGAGGCGCTGTTGTTCCTGGGGGGTGAGGGGTTGATCTTGGTCAACGAGGGGCCCCAAAATAGCCAATTCAGCGGGATTGGCTGCCCCAAAACTGAGGGTCGTAATCCGGCGATCGCCCAACAAAAAACGGTAGGTGAGTGCTAGGGGCGTGTCTGGTTGGCAGAGGGTCTGGAGGGTCTGGGGTGGGGTAAACAGTTGGCCTCCTTTATCGCCAGGGGAAATGATAAAAATCCCTAAATCTCGTGCCGCAGCGAGGGCGATCACCTCGGCATTACGCTGAAAAAAATAATAGTAATGGAGGTTAACAAATTCAAAATAGCCCGTTTCGATGGCCGTGAGAATTAAAGGCAGGGGGCCGTGGGTCGAAAAACCAAGGTGGCGAAATTTGCCTTGCCGTTGCAATTGTTGGAGCGGCCCCAGACCCGTTTCTAAAAACCACTGGAGATGTTCCGCTGTATTAATCCCGTGGATCGCCAGACAATCTAAATAATCGATACCTAAATTTTCGAGGGAAACCGTGATGGTCTGCTCAATTTCCGCCGCTGTCCCCTTGGGTAATAGTTTGCTCGTGAGAAAAAAATTTGACCGGGGGAGACCCAATTTGCAAAAAGCTTGCCCCAACAAACGCTCGCTCACCCCGTAGCTCGGCGCTGTTTCAAAATGATTAATCCCCAACTGCCAAGCCCGCTGCACCGTTGCCGTCATGGTTGCGCTGCTTTCTAAGGCTCGCATTGTCCCCAGGGAAAAAATTGAGATGTCTAATTCTGTTTTCCCAAACCGTCGGTAACGCATGGTGATCGTGACTGGTGCGGTGCCTAACCCTCTTCGATGGCCGCCATGAGAGATTCCGTAATATTAACCCCCCGGCGATCGCCCCGTTGTTGGTAGAGATCCCGCGCCATTTTCAGAGCTTCGAGGGCTTCGCGGGAACGCCGCCGCCCCTGGAGGGCCACCGCAAAATTGTAAAAGGCCGCCGGATCTGTGGGGGACAATTCCGTCAGGGCGCGGTAGGCAATAATGGCGTTGATATAATCCTCGGTCTTCATCGCCGCCGATCCGTACAAGGCAAAGGCTTCGCGGGATTGGGGATCGACAAAACTAGCCTGTTCATAGGCGGCGATCGCCTGGGGTAATAAATTTTGGGTTTCGTAGATCTTGCCGACCCGAATTTGCATCGCACTGTCGCGGGTGCTGAGGCGGCGGGCTTCTTCCAAGAAGGCGATCGCCTGGTCACGATCATTGAGGCCAAACCACGTCACCGCTGCTTTAATGCGGAGTTCCGCGTCATTGGGCCGTTGGCGCAGCAAATCAGGAAACAGCACTGCCGCCTCTTGGTTCCGTCCCAATTGCAACAAACTGGTTAAACTATTTTGCAGCGCTATGGTGTTGTTGCTGTCTTTAGCCAAAACTTTACGGTACGCGACCAGAGCTTGATCGTAGTCCCCGGCCCGAAATTGCACGGTCGCTAAACCCAGACTGTAGGCCAGGTTATTCGGCTGCAGTTGGGTGGCTCGCTGGTAGGCGTTGATGGCACTGCGGTTATCGCCACTTTGGGCCAAATTAAAACCCAGGGCATTGAAAAACTCTGCATTGTCATCTTCTAATTCCGTAGCCCGGCGGTAGGCCGTCACCGCTTCTGAATAATTGCCCAGTTGAGAGAGGGCATAACCGAGGGCACCATGGATCCGGGCGTTGTTGGCTTCTAGGGTGAGAGCCTGGCGATAATGCTGCACTGCTTGGGCAAAATTCCGATTGGTCAGCTGTTCATTTCCCTGTTCGAGGAGGGCATTGAGTTGGGGATTAGCCCAAGTGACTGAAGGGGACAATACACCGAAGGCGATCGCCACACCGCAACCCACTAACCAACGAGAGAAACGAATACCCATAGTGAACGTAACGTTTTTTTCAAAATGACGCATCCGATTCTAGCACGCCGCAAATTATGCTGTTGTCTGGTGTCTGTTCCCCTAACTTTCAAGAAACTCAAGAAAAAAGAGGCTTAAATTCGCCCCTTGTCTCACCAGCTTGCATTGGATCAGGAATATTTGCTGCCACGGAAACGCTTATTCTTCTTCGGTGGTGTGGTGCTCATCCCCGAAACCCATGGAACTCATATCCAGATTTTCCCGGACTTTTTGGGTGACGATCGCCGCAACGTCCGGATTTTCCTCTAGATACTTCACGGCATTATCGCGACCCTGGGCAATGTTATCCCCTTCGTAGCTGTACCAGGCACCTTTACGGGTAATAACCCCCGTTTGTTCAGCGAGGTCTAGCATACAGCCCACACGAGAGATTCCTTTCCCAAAGATGATGTCAAATTCGGCAATGCGGAACGGTGGGGCAACTTTATTTTTGGCTACCTTAACCTTGGCGCGGATGCCAAATTCCCCTTCGCTCCCTTTCTTGAGGGTTTGGATGCGTCGGATATCGAGGCGCACGGAAGCATAGAATTTGAGGGCTGTCCCGCCAGTCGTCACTTCTGGATTACCGTAACTAATGCCAATTTTTTGGCGCAATTGATTGAGGAAGATTACTGTACAACCCGAACGCCCCATATTCCCGGCAATTTTACGGAGGGCTTTACTCATGAGACGGGCCTGGAGACCCACCTGCACATCGCCCATTTCTCCTTCAATCTCTGCCCTGGGCACGAGGGCCGCCACCGAGTCAATCACGATTAGATCCACAGCCGCCGAGCGAACCAATTGGTCGGCAATTTCTAAAGCAGATTCGCCGTTATCGGGTTGGGCCACCAGCAGGTTTTCAATATCAACTCCCAAGGCGGCGGAATAGGTGGGATCCAGGGCATGTTCAGCGTCAATAAAAGCAGCGACGCCACCCGCTTTTTGGACTTCGGCGATCGCATGGAGAGCAACCGTCGTTTTCCCAGAACTCTCCGGGCCGTAGATTTCCACAATTCGCCCACGTGGGAACCCACCCCCCATCGCCTGATCTAGGGTCAAAGCCCCACTGGGGATTGTTTCGACCTTCATCTGGGCGGCATCCCCCAACCGCATAATTGCCCCTTTACCGAAGTTGCGCTCGATTTGGTTGAGTACTAGGTTTAGGGCTTTTTCTTTGTCGGGATTATTGGTGATGGCTGACATGGTTACCTCGATCGCCGTGGCGTAATGGGTCAAAGGTGATTGGATTTCTGAGTTCAATCGTACTTATGGTATCGCAATTTTTCCGGAAAGCGACCAGAGGATTTTTACAATCCGACAAAAGGCAGATCCAGGCGAGATTTCGGCGACAAACAACCCTCACCGGGATGATTATTTGGGCTGCTGGAAGTGGTAGATAGTCTGGGTTTTGACAGGGGCCGCTTGGATAAAGGTGGGTAGCTGGAGCCAGGTCAAAAATTCACGGTCGAGTTGAATTTGTAACCCCGTCATCGGGTCATCCCCTGTGGCAATCATAAACTCCAATTCCGTGAGATCGTCCCATTGGGCAATGTCACCAAGGAGGGAGGCGATCGCCTGGAGATAAGGATGTTGCGTATCGGTGTACCAATCTGCGCGGGCTAACTTGGCCTGGTCGAAGCCTAGATGAACGATTAAGGGTGCATTGGAAAAGACCGCACTAGCGACCGGACGGGCTTCCTCCCGCACGAGTAAATGTTGTTTTTGGGTCAAGTGGCGGAGCCGTTCTAAATGTTCATAGCGCTGGGTGACATTATCTTTCCCTTGCCAACGGAGGGCAATGGTCGCCAGGTGGGTTTGCAGGAGCATATGTCCCAACTTTTGGGCCTTGGTATTGAGATAACGGGTATTAAAATCATTACTCTCAATCAGAAGCGGCACCCGATCGACTACCTCTAGGCCGTAGCCCTTCAGGCCCGCAATTTTGCGGGGATTATTGGTAATTAGACGAATCGCATGGACGCCCAGGTCATTGAGCATTTGCGCCCCCATGCCGTAGTCCCGGAGATCCGCCGGAAAGCCGAGCCGTTCGTTAGCTTCTACTGTATCCAAACCCATATCCTGCAAGGAATAGGCCTTGAGTTTATTAATCAAGCCAATGCCGCGCCCTTCCTGACGTAGATAGACCACCACCCCTTGACCGGCATTTTCGATCATCTTGAGGGCGGCAATCAGTTGCATCCGACAATCACAGCGCAGGGAACCGAGGGCATCCCCCGTCAAGCATTCTGAGTGAACGCGCACCATCACAGGCTGGTCGGCAAAATTCTTCGGATCACCTTTCACAATGGCCACGTGCTCCGTGCCGTCCATGGTGTTGCGGTAGGCATAGATTTCAAACTGACCAAACTCCGTAGGGAGCTTTGTCACGGTCTCACGGTAAACAAAGCGGTCATTTTCGAGGCGATAGGAAATCAAGTCGGCAATGCTAATAATTTTGAGGTCAAACTTTCGGGCATATTCAATCAGTTCCGGCAGCCGCGCCATGGAGCCATCGTTATTTTGAATTTCGCAAATGACCCCCGCTGGGTATAAACCCGCCAAACGGGACAGATCCACCGCAGCTTCGGTGTGGCCAGCGCGCTTGAGGACACCACCGCTCCGGGCTCGGAGGGGGAAAATATGGCCGGGGCGATTGAGGTCTTCGGGGCGGGAGGTGGGGTCAATGGCTACCTGGATCGTGCGGGAACGGTCTTCGGCAGAAATCCCCGTGGTAACGCCCAGGCGGGGATGGGCATCAATGCTGATCGTAAAGGCGGTTTGGTTGCTGTCGGTATTTTTGTGAACCATCAAAGGCAGATCTAAGGCATCGAGGCGATCGCCAGTCATGGCCAAACAAATCAAGCCCCGTGCTTCCACGGCCATGAAGTTAATCATGTCTGGGGTGGCATGTTGGGCCGCACAGATGATGTCCCCCTCATTTTCACGATTTTCATCGTCTACGACAACGATGGCCCGTCCGGCTTTGATGTCGCCCAATGCCGCTTCAATCGAATCAAACTGCCAAGCTGTATCCACGTATTTTCCGGTCTGCTAAATGTAATGTTTCTTTAATATTTAGTCTCTATTGTAACGTTTTGCCGGGGTCGGTGCGGCCTAGATAATCACTTGGGGATCCTGGTGCTTGGGCTGTTTGAGCACGGGTTTTTGCTGGAGAAGTACCGAGAAAGTGACCGTTGATCCTAAGCCTTCGCCCATACTGTAGAAAGAGATTTTGCCGCCACAGGCTTCGACCAGTTTCTTGGAAATGGCGAGGCCCAACCCCGTACCGCCATATTTGCGGGTATGGCCACCCCGCACCTGGGAAAAGTTTTGAAAGAGCTTAGATTGCATATCCAAAGCCACGCCAATCCCGGTATCAATCACACTGATTTTGACCATCCCTGGAAACTGTTGATCGTCGTGGATGACGGGTTTGAAAACTAGCTCAACATTGATCGTAATACCACCAGCATTGGTGAATTTGATCGCATTGCCCACGAGGTTCAAGAGCACCTGAAAAAGACGCTGGTAGTCGCCGTAGAGGATGATATCGTCGTGGCTTTCGGGCACTAAAATTTCCCAGGTGAGATTTTTGGTTTGTAACTGGGGCCGGGCAAAGTTATTGAGGTTATCGAGCAGTTCCCCTAGGCTAATGGGCTGGAGATCGAGGTCGAGTTTGCCTGATTCAATTTTGGCAATGTCGAGGATATCGTTGATCAGGTTCAGCAGGTGGAGGGCGCTTTCGTGGGCGGCGGCAATGAAATCTAACTCTTCGGCGCGGCCGTCGGCCATTTCATCGAGGACGAGGGTCAGAAAACCGATGATGCCATTGAGGGGGGTGCGGAGTTCGTGGGTGGTATTGGCGAGGAAGTCGTTTTTGAGGCGGGCGGCTTCGGTGGCGGCTTGGTGGAGTTGTTCAAGTTCTTGGTAGAGGGTGGCATGGGCGATCGCCGTTCCCAGTTGTTCGGCGAGCTCCTGGGCAAATTCTTGCTCAACTTCCTGCCAAATCCTGGGGCGATCGCACTGTTGCAGACAGATAAAACCATTGACACTACCTTGGTAGAGGGTAGGCAAGATAAGCACCGCTTGACTGTCGGCCAGGGCCGGGCAAAGGGTTGTTAAAGATTGGGAAACTTGAGTTTGATAAATTTCTTCGAGGACTGGGCTATCGGGCGATCGCCAACTGGCCCCAAGACAGGAGGGAACCGAGCTGCAACGATATTCTGCTTCGACCTGAAATCGGCTTTGGGTTGCATCGGCGGTCAACAATAAACAACGACTCACCTGTAGAGTTTTACCTAGGCCATTCATCGCCTCTTGACGAATCACCGTCAGGTCAAAGGTATTGCGGATCTTGCGAGCAATGCGACTGAGGGCTTTTTGGGAGGACAGGGGAGAGAGGGAACTGGGGGCAACGGCCTGGGGGAAACCCACCACCAACAGTTGGCCCGCGCCGATGGCAGTGACCAAAAGCTTGAGGGGAAAAGTCTGATCGGCCCATTGAAAAGTACCGTCTAGGGTTTCGGGGAGGCCCCCCTGACCCACCCGTTGCAGGGCAGTTGTGTAGATGGCGTTGTCTACCGTGATCCATTGCTGAAAAATTTCTGTTGCCACCATCGCCTGGGGTTGGCAGCCAAAGGTTTCTGCCCATTGCCAAAAAAAAGCGGTACAAACCCCCATATTGTCCTGGAGCCAGATAATTTCTGCGTTGAGGGCTTGCCAATAGGCGAAGTGCTGCCGTTGATCTGCTGGTAGTTGAGGCGGAAAACAACCCATGGAGGCATTGAATGAATATTGTCGAGATTAAGTCCGGGTATTTGATGACTAGCCCAGGCGATCGCAACGAGATCCGCTGCGCGGTGCGCTTTTGAGAAAATCAAACCCTATTGGGGATTTTATTGGACTTTTTCTTGATGGCTGACAAAGGCCCATTATGACTAACAATTTTGGGGATAAAGGCCAGCTTAACAACAATATACTTACCTTTCTTAATCGTTCCATTCCCCCTTGGGCGGAACTGGCGGATTGCGCCGAAACCGTCGGGTCAGTTCATCATCGCGGACCCGTTCGCCCCGGAGCCACTGCTTAACGGCAGTTTCGATCACTTTGCTGGGGTCGTTAGTAAGATGTTTGATCTGATCGAGGACTTCTGGATCGATGTGAATCGAAATCTGGGTTTTTTCGGGCTGTCGTTGGGGGTCGGTGGGGTGATTTTCCATAGAAATGGCGGCCATTGGATGAGCTACATTCTATCAAAGGGCGTTTGCGTCTCTGTATCAAGGGGCTTGGGTAATTTCCCTAATCGAGGTTGTTATCTTTTGCGCCATCACAAGCTCTCTAAGAGGATGCTAAAGACTTTTAATGTAGGGTCTGCGGAGGCGATCGCCTTTGGTTAAGACCATGATGAAGGATTCATTTAGACAGCCAAAATTGTGACGGTTTCTTGATGGGACTGCCATTTTGTTGCCCAAAAACAAGGAACCCCTCTGGTCTGGGGGACATAGAGGGGCATCTAAACTTATTGAGTTATTCAGTAATAACTGGACTGCCGGAGAGGTTCAATTTCGCCCTGGAGCAGTCGTTAGATTATTTAGGCGATCGCCGCAGCCATGGAGGGCACCAAAATTTCTTTGGGGAAACCGCGATCAAATTCGGTCATTTTACATTCCGTTGCCTGTAGCGCCTGCTGGAGGAATTTCATGGCTTCAACGGGTTTGCCGCGACCACAAAAGAAAAGATCAGCCGCAAAGTACCCATATTCGGGCCAGGTATGAATGGCAATGTGGGACTCAGCAAGGGTTGCGGTGGCTGTTACACCGTGGGGACTGAATTGATGGACACAGAGATCAATTAGAGTCGCTTCTCCGGCGGCGATCGCTTCGATCATGGCCCGACGGATACCTTCGGGATCATTGAGGAGGTTCGCAGGGGAACCCCAACCATCCACCACAAGGTGAGTACCCAATTTTTTCATTCTTTTTATCCTTACACTCCGAGTAAAGGGGATAAACTTTGCGTTCATATCACAAAGAAGATCTCAGTTTCAATGATTTTCTGAGGAAAATAAATCCGTATTTTTACCTAAATTTGGATCGGGGAAATTTTCGCACCGCCCCCAAGGGACAATCAGCAACTTGTTATACTGTGCTGATAAAAACCGTTAACGCCAAAACAAACTACTGATGCAGCCCACTGATTCCAGCAAATTCACCGAACAAGCTTGGGATGCGATCGTCAAGTCACAGGAGATCGCCCGTCGCTACAGACACCAAAATCTTGAGGTGGAACATCTACTCTTGTCATTGCTAGAACAGGAGCAGGAACAGGGATTGGCCCAAACGATTTTGACCCAGACAGGTGTCGATGGGATCAGGCTCCAGCAACAGTTAGAACGGTTTGCCCAGCAACAGCCCAAACTAATGCGGGGCGATCAGCTCTATCTCGGTCAAGGTTTAGACGTGATGTTAGACCGGGCCGAAGCCTGTCGTAACAGTTGGCAGGATGATTTTATTTCTGTTGAGCATTTGCTGGTGGGCTTTGCGGAGGATGAGCGGATCGGGCGGCGATCGCTGAAAAGTTTTAACCTCGACCCCCAGGATCTCGAACTCAAGATCAAAGCCCTCAAAGGTAGCCAAAAGGTCACCGCCCAGAACCAAGAGGAAACTGGTAGCGCCTATGGCGGCAGTCCTCTAAGTAAATATGGCCGCGATCTCACCGAACAGGCAAAGGACGGTAAACTTGATCCGGTGATTGGGCGGGATGATGAGATTCGACGCGTGATTCAGGTACTTTCTCGGCGCTCGAAAAATAATCCAGTTTTGATCGGCGAACCAGGGGTTGGGAAAACGGCGATCGCCGAAGGTTTAGCCCAACGAATCGTCAATGGCGACGTGCCCGAATCCCTCAAAAATCGGCAGTTGATGTCCCTCGACATGGGTTCTCTAATCGCCGGGGCAAAATACAGAGGGGAATTCGAAGCCCGTCTGCGGTCTGTGCTTAAAGAAGTGACCCAGTCCGACGGACAAATTATTCTCTTTATTGATGAAGTCCACACCGTCGTCGGTGCAGGTTCCGCCAACGGTTCCATGGATGCCGGAAATCTCCTCAAACCGATGTTGGCACGGGGCGAATTGCGCTGTATTGGGGCGACCACCCTCGACGAATTCCGCAAACATATCGAAAAAGATCCTGCCCTCGAACGGCGTTTCCAGCAGGTACTTGTCCAACAGCCCACCGTGGAAGATACCGTTTCCATTCTGCGGGGCTTAAAAGAACGCTATGAACTACACCACGGCGTCAATATTACCGACTCCGCCCTCGTTGCCGCTGCCACTCTCTCCAACCGTTACATCACCGACCGTTTTCTCCCCGATAAGGCGATCGATCTAGTAGACGAAGCCGCCGCCAAACTGAAAATGGAGATTACCTCCAAACCCGTTGAACTCGAAGCGATTGATCGTCGCCTAATGCAGCTACAAATGGAGCAGCTTTCCCTCAAAGGTGAAGAACAACTCGGCGCGACTTCCCCGGCCTATCTCGCTTCCAAGGAACGCTTAGATCGGATCGACGAAGAAATTAAAAGCCTTGAAATCCAACAGAAAGACCTTTCTTCCCAGTGGCTCGCCGAGAAAAATCTCATCGATGAAATTAATTCCCTCAAGGAAGAGGAAGAACAACTGCGTCTCCAGGTGGAACAAGCCGAACGCGCCTATGACCTCAACAAAGCAGCCCAATTGAAATATGGCCGTCTCGAAGGTTTACAAGCAGAACTCAGTCAAAAAGAAGTCAAACTGCTGGAAATCCAAGCCGCCGGAGATGCCATGCTCCGGGAACAAGTTACGGAAGCTGACATTGCCGAAATTGTTGCCCGTTGGACAGGGATTCCCGTGAATCGCTTGATGGAATCCGAACGGCAAAAACTGCTGCAACTCGAAGGACATTTGCACGAGCGGGTGATCGGTCAGCAGGAAGCGGTGGAAGCGGTCTCCGCTGCCATTCGTCGCGCCCGGGCTGGGATGAAGGATCCCAGTCGTCCGATTGGCTCGTTTATGTTTATGGGGCCGACAGGGGTCGGAAAAACAGAATTAGCGCGGGCTTTGGCGGCTTTTCTTTTCGATAGCGAAGAGGCGATGGTGCGCATTGATATGTCCGAATACATGGAAAAACATGCGGTATCACGGCTCATTGGTGCGCCTCCAGGTTATGTGGGCTATGAGGAAGGGGGGCAACTGTCGGAGGCGGTGCGGCGGCGGCCCTATTCGGTGGTGCTGCTGGATGAAGTAGAAAAAGCCCATAAGGATGTGTTTAATATCCTGTTGCAGGTGCTGGATGATGGGCGGATCACCGATTCCCAAGGACGGGTCGTGGATTTCCGCAATACGATCATCGTGATGACGAGCAATATCGGCAGTGAATTTATCCTCAGTTTGTCGGGGGATGATGCGAACTATGACAAGATGCGGGACAAGGTGACGGGGGCGTTACGGAAAAATTTCCGCCCAGAATTTCTCAACCGGATTGATGAACTGATTATTTTCCATACTTTGAAACGGGATGAGTTGCGGGAAATTGTCAAACTGCAAATTCACCGCATCGAAAAGCTCCTGGCCGACCAAAAAATTACATTGTCGCTCACGGATGCGGCTCTCGATCATGTGGTGGAAGCGGGTTACGATCCGACCTTTGGGGCCAGACCTTTAAAACGGGCGATCCAACGGGAATTGGAAAACCCGATCGCCAATCGCATTTTAGAAACGGACTTTATGGAAGGCGATCGCATTTTAGTTGATTGCGTCGAGGGTGCCTTGGTTTTTGATCGGCAGCGACCTGAACGAGAAGTGCCAGAGGTGATTTCGGAAGAGGCGATCGCCCCAGCACCGGAAGAGCAACCCATAGAAACAGAAGAGGCATCTATAACAGAAGCAGAAATCCTTCCTGTCGTCGCACCGGATGAAATTGTGGTTGCAGAGGCTGAACTCGATGAACCCGATGATGATTGGGGTGAAGATGAGACGACTGTTTCCTTTGATGCCGAACAGCCCGATGATCAATGGTTTGGGACAGATGAGCCAGAGCAAACAGCTAATGGTTTAGAATCTCCGACCAGAGAAACAAATCCTCCAGCTTATGTTGGTGCTGATTCTGACTCAGAAGAAAATTGGTTAGATTCTATCTAGGTGTTGAGGCAAAAGGATAATGTCAAGCTTGAATTATTCTTGAGCGTTATGTACAAAGAAATACTTTGTAACTTGCTAAAGTTATCCTTTTAAAATTTATAAAACTTCAAAAAAACTGGTATCCATATAGGAGATAATGGGCGAAGAAACACAATGTTTTGAGTGCCGTGATTCCTGATCCCAGTTTATTTCGTAACGAAACAGAAGTCGAAAGTAAATTAATTGTCCATTACTTATTGCCAAAACTAGGTTATCCGCCTAACACTTGGTACCAAGAAGTTGCCTTTGGCAATATTCGTCTTGATTTTATGGCGTTTACCGCGACGGTAATGCCTTTCACTTGGGATAGTAGCTCTCCTCTAAATCTTATTATTGAAGCCAAAAGTCCGAGAGAAAATTTAGATCGTCATGTGCCTCGTCTAAGAACCTATTTGACCAGTTTAAAGTCCCCCTATGGAATATTAACGAATGGCAAAGATTTTCGTATTTACGAACGAGATGGCTCAAAAATAGATCTGTGTTTTCAATGCTCAGGATCAGAAATTAATGCTAACCTAGAAAAAATCAAGTTTTTAGTTGGTCGTGAAAGTTTAAAACCCGTTCCCAGTAGTCGAAAAAAGTCTGAAATTCAACCAGAAAAAAATTTAACCGCGCGAAAAAATCGTATGAAAATCATCGCTGTTTATCACAATAAAGGCGGAGTTGGCAAAACAACAACAGTAGTCAATCTCGCCGCCGCATTGCAGAAGCAAGGCAAACGGATTTTAATTGTTGATTTGGATAGCCAAGCAAATACGACTTATGCAACTGGTTTGGCAAAATTTCTTGATGAGAAAGACGATGACCTTAAAAATAACAATATTTTGCAACTCATTCAATCTAGAGAAAAATATCCAGTCAAAGCAGTTGCAAGACCCTCAACTTACGTATCCCAAGGTATTGATGTAATTCCATCTCATATTGAGATGATGAAATATGAATCGGAATTAACCCGGATTGAACCAGCCAAAACTCGACTATTATCTAAGCTAAAAGATGTCAAGAATGATTATGATATTGTTCTAATTGATACTCCTCCCTCACTTAATTTGTATGCTCGTATTGCTTTACTAAGTGCAGGTTATCTAATCATTCCTTCAGACCTTAAACCATTTGCTAATGAGGGTTTAAATAATGTCAAAGATTTTATCGCGGATATAAACGAAGCCAAAGATATGTTTGGTATGTCTCCTTTGAAAATTTTAGGTGTTTTACCGTCGAAGATTTCAACGAATGCTCGCTTTGTCCAGTATACATATCCCAAACGTCGCAGAATGGTCGAACAACGTTATGGTTTTCCCCTAATGTCTGCGGCAATTTATGAACGAGAAGATCTTGCCAAAGCGTTGGAAAATACCTTGGAGTATGGAGAAGAAGATATTCCGGATCCACTCTCTATTTTTGACTATAAATCAGATTCTGTATCAGCCCATGAATTTGCGATGCTAGCTAGTGAAGTATTAGAGAAAATCAATTAAATTATGCTAGAAAACCTTTTAAAAATTCAACTAATTGATATTCTATCTGTTGATAGCCCAGAACCCCGATCTGGTTTTTCTAAGGATAAAATTGAAACTTTGGCCAATAGTTTTTTAACAGTCGGTGGGAACTCTCAACCTATTCTTGTTCAACGCTTAGATTTTGATTCATTTACCGTTGTTTCTGGACATTTAGAATATTATGCAGCAGTCCGAGCCAGAGAAATCAATGATGATTTTGAGATGATTAACGCGATCATTATTACTCCTGAAAATGAAGCGCAGATCAAGCATCAATATGATTATTTAAATACTGTGCAAGAAAGTTCTGCGACTAACTCTTTGGAGCATAGTTTAAACAAAAATGAAATTGCTAATTTAGAAAAAAATCTTTTAGCTCACCTTCAAGATCAACTTAAATTTGAAGTTTCTCGCTTAGAAAATAATTTATCGAGAAATCTTGAGCAAAAATTTGATGGTGTCAAAATTCTTGTGCCTCGTGATGAGGATCACCTAGAAGCCTTTAATGCTTCTGATTTCAAAATTTTAGTCGATAAACTAGGTTCTGCTGGCTTTACTGGTAAGAAAGGTCAGAAAATGGCAACAGCAATTATTCAAGAGAGAAAAAAAAGTCGCTTTAGTTCTTTGGGAGAAATTATTAACAGAGTGCGGTTACAGAACAAAAATAGAGCTATTACTGAAACTTCAATGGTAAAAATTCTAGATGCTTGGAATCGATTTATTGATGTAGAAGAAACTAAATAAAAGAAAAAGCCTTTGGAATATTCCAAAAGCCTTTTTTTACGCTCATTTAAAGAATGGAGTTAAGCAGTTTGCAATAGACCACTATGGCGAAGCAAAGGTTCTGTTTGCGGTTCCCGACCCCGGAATTTCTTGAACACTTCCAATGGGTGGAGACTGCCGCCTAAACCGAGGATCGTTTCGCGGAATTTTTTGCCCACATCGGCGATCGCCACCGTATCTTCGAGACCAGCCTCTTCAAACGCCGCAAACGCATCCGCACTGAGCACTTCCGCCCACTTGTAGCTGTAATAGCCCGCCGCATAGCCCCCCGCAAAGATATGACCAAAGGCACAGAGGAACGAATCTTCTGGCAGCGGTTTCATGACGGTGGTGGTTTCAGCGAGGCGATCGCGCACCTGTTCCGGGGTTTCACCACTGGCCGGATCATATTTTGCGTGCAGTTCGATGTCGAGCAAACTAAAGTGCAACTGTCGTAACATTGCCGAGCCACTCATATAAGTGCGGGCAGCCAGGAGCTTTTGGTAATAGTGTTCTGGCAGCGTTTCTCCCGTTTCATAGTGCTTCGCCATGCCGAATAGCGTTTCCCGGTGGTAGCACCAATTTTCCATAAACTGGCTGGGCAATTCCACTGCATCCCACTCGACATTATTGATGCCTGCTGCCCCAGAGTAGTCAACATGGGTCAACATGTGCTGTAACCCATGGCCAAACTCATGAAACAGAGTTTCCACTTCCCCAAAGGTCATCAAACTGGGTTTACCGTCCACGGGAGGCGTCTGGTTACAAATCAGATAAGCCACAGGTAAACGGGTAACGGTGTGACCATTCACCACCAACTTCGCGCGACCGACGCAATCATTCATCCAAGCCCCACCGCGTTTTTCCGCCGGACGACTGTAGGGATCAAGGTAAAAACTGGCAATTTGTGCCCCAGACTCGTCGTTAATTTTGAAATAACGCACATCTTCATGCCATACGGGCGCGTCCCCATCGGCAGCGGTAATTTCGACGGAAAACAAGCGTTGCGCTAGGCCAAACAAACCCTCTAAGACCCGCCCTAGGGAAAAATAAGGGCGCAATTCTTCGGCGGTAAAGCCAAACTTTTCTTCCCGTTGTTTCTCCGACCAGTAAGCCACATCCCAATGGGCCAAGTCAGCCTGTCCCGAAAAGGTTTTCAGGGTCGCTAATTCTTGTTGAGCGGCCTCGAAACTCACTTGGCGCAACTCTTCCATAAGTTGTTCAACGGCGGCCACACTCGGGGCCATTTTCCGGGCTAGACTCAGTTCGGCGTAATTTTCAAAGCCTAAAATTTGGGCCTTTTGTTTACGCAACTCAAGGATGCGATCAATGTGGGGGTGATTATCAAATTCCCCAGAAGAAGCCTTCGAGACTGCTGCTTTGTAGACTTTTTCCCGCAGTTCCCGGTTTTCTGCATATTTCAAAAAGGGGAGGTAGCTGGGGTAATCAAGGGTAATGACCCAGGGGCCATTTTCTGGGGTCGCGTTTTCTTCCCCTTCACTGCGGGCGGTTTGGGCGGCGAGACTCAGGGCGCTATCGGGTAAACCGGCGATATCTTCTTTATCGGTCAGTTTGAGTTTAAAGGCCTTGGTCGCATCGAGGACATTATTTGAAAATTTCGTTGAAAGATCCGCTAATTCTAATTGGATCGCGTTGAATTTCTCCTTCGCTTCTCCTTCAAGGCTCACCCCAGCGAGTTCGGCTTCCTTGAGGGCGGTTTCGATAATGCGTTGCTGGGCAGGTTCTAGTTTGTCCCATTGGTCACTTTCGCGAATTGCTTTGTAACCTTCGTAGATGGGGCGACTTTGGCTCCAACGGTTAATAAACTGCACTACAGCAGGTTGCATTTTTTCGTAGGCGGCGCGCAGTTCTGTACTATTTTTGACACTCATGAGATGACCGATCACCCCCCAAGTCCACATCAGCTTTTCTTCGAGCTGGGTAAGGGGTTCGACAAAATCTGTCCAGGTGGGTTTGAGATTCGTCTCAAGATCACTGACCTGCTGCTCTAGTTCTGCTAAGAGGGTCGTCACAGCGGGTTCAACGTGCTCGGCTTTGATCTCGGCGAAGGGGGGCAGACCATGGCCGATGAGGAGGGGATTCTGGGTCATATGCGGTTAATTTTTCTGATGTTTACGCTATTTCCCATTATGACAGCAAGTTTTTGGGGAAGGCAGTGGGGATATCTGGGCATGGTTGGCTGGCCCATCAACGGGATTGTTATGATTTGAAACGAATGAATGTTATGGGCGGCGATCGCCTTTTGAGCCTGAGAATATGTCGAGCAAAATGTCTGGAATTAATTTTGAAGCGTTTGTGGATACAGAAACGACCCGTTCTTTTGAGTTGCCCGGCGCAAAACCCCACTACAACCCCGACCGTCCGGGACAGGTGGAGCATATCTATTTGGATTTGGATCTCGACATTACGGGGCGATCGCTCTTTGGGACTTGCACGATTACTTTAGCTCCGGTGCGTTCTGGGGTGACGTCCCTGACCCTTGATGCGGTAGACATGGCCATTGAATCGGTGTGCATCGGGGGTGTCCATCAACCCTTTGACTATGATGGCGAAACCCTGAATATTCGCTTACTGAAACCCACCACCACGGAAAAAATTGAGTTGGCGATCGCCTACCGGTTGACGGAACCCCAACGGGGGATTTATTTTATCCAACCAGATGAATATTATCCCGATAAGCCTGTGCAGGTGTGGACCCAGGGGGAAGATGAAGATTCCCGCTTTTGGTTTCCCTGTTTCGACTATCCCGGTCAGCTTGCCACTTCCGAACTAAAAATCCGTGTACCAAAGCCCTACCGTGCTATCTCTAATGGTGAATTGATCAGCAGTGAGGAACAAGGAGAAAAAACGGAATATCACTGGTATCAAAAGGAAATTCACCCGTCATATCTGATCACCTTGGCCGTAGGCGATTTCGCTGAAACAAAAACCGAATGGCAAGGTATCCCCGTCCTCTACTACGTCGAAAAAGGGCGCGAAGCCGATGGCGATCGCAGCATGGGCAAAACGCCCCAGATGATGGATTTTCTCAGTCAAACCTACGGCTACCAATACCCATTCCCGAAATATGCCCAAGTGTGCGTCGATGACTTTATCTTCGGCGGCATGGAAAACACATCTACCACCCTTTTAACGGATCGCTGTTTACTCGACGAACGGGCGAGCCTCGACGATCAGCGCACGGAAACCCTCGTGTTACACGAATTAGCCCACCAATGGTTTGGCGATCTGGTGGTGATTAAACATTGGAGCCACGCCTGGATCAAAGAAGGGATGGCCACCTACGCCGAGGTGCTCTGGACGGAACATGAATATGGCAAAGAGGAAGCTGCCTATTATCTCCTCGAACAGATGCGGAACTATCTCGACGAAGACAGCAGCCGTTACCGTCGCCCCATCGTCACCCATGTTTATCGCGCCCCCATTGAACTCTATGACCGCCACCTCTACGAAAAAGGCGCTTGCGTCTACCACATGATCCGCACGGTGCTTGGCGATGAGTTGTTCTCAAAAGCAATTCAAAAGTTTGTCCAAAAACACGCCCACCAAACCGTCGAAACCGTTGATCTACTGCGGGCGATTGAGGAATCCACTGGGTTTAACCTTGCGCCTTTGTTTGATCAATATGTTTTTCGGGGTGGGCATCCGGATTTTGAGGTGGCTTACAGTTGGGACGGGGAAAATGGTTTAGCTAAATTGACCGTGAAACAGACCCAGGGGCAAAAAGACGAAAAAGCCCTGTTTGATCTCAAAATTCCCGTTGCTTTTAACTATCTCGATGGGGAAACAGTCAGCCAAAAAACCTTTACCTTTAGGCTCAACGAGGCGGAACATACCTTTTATATTCCCCTCGACCGCAAACCGGATTTTGTCAGCTTCGATGTGGGCAACCATTGGACAAAAACGGTGAAATTGTCCTACCCGATGGCAGAACTAAAAAATCAACTGACCCATGACCCCGATCCCATTTCCCGCGTTCAAGCAGCCGAGGCGATCGCCAAGGAAGGGAACCTCGAAGCGGTCAATACGTTGCAAACAGCTTTAACAACAGAAGCGTTTTGGGGTGTACGGGTAGAGATTGCCAAAGCCCTTGGGACGATCCAACTCAATCAAGCCGAGGATGCCCTGATGGCAGGGTTAAAAGATTCCCATCCCCGTGTGCGCCGGGCCACCCTATCTAGCCTCGGTAAGTTCAAAACCGAAAGCAGCTACGAGGCGATGAAAACTTTTCTCTTGGCAGGAGATGCCAGCTACTATACCGAAGCCGCCGCCGCCCGCACCCTAGGCGCAATGGTTTCTGTTGGTTTAACGGACAAAGCCGAGGCCACCCGTGACTTGCTTAACCAGATCCTCAAAACCCGCGCAGGCTGGAATGAAGTTGTCCGGGCCGGAGCAATTGGCGGACTCGCCGCGATGAAAACCTCCCCCGAAGCCGTGGACGCGATCCTGCCCTACACCGAACTGGGCATCCCCCAACCACTACGCCTTGCCGCAATCCGTGCTCTAGGTACCGTCGCCAGTGGCCAAACCAACGACAAATTAGCAGTCATTCTCAATCGCTTAGAGGCGATCGCCAGGGAGACCTTTTTCCTCACCCAAGTTGCCATTGTGAGCGCCCTCGGCCAGATCGAAAATCCCAAAGCTGTTACGCTCCTCCAAACCTTGGCCAACCAAGCCCCCGACAAGCGCGTCCGCCAGCGGGCCGAGGAAACCGTGAGCAGCCTCCAGAAAAAACTCAGCACCGATAAAGCGATTCAAGGATTGCGCGAAGACCTCGATAAACTGCGGGAAGACAACAAACAACTGCAAAGTCGCCTCGCCAAACTCGAAGCCCAGGGCAACCCTTAACTGCACTTTTGGGGCGAACTTTCCGGGGCGATTTTGCGTCGAAAAAAATGAGTTGAATAGCCCAGCAATTTGTCAACCACTTGGCGATCGCCCCAAGAATTATCCCAAGGCCGGATCCATTGGCGATCGCCCTCTGCCATTCCACAAAATCTACTTATCAATTCTTTAGACTCCGGACATCCGTGCTACCATCGGTAGTCAAAAAGGTGGCGAGGCAACATCATCCCTCATCATCTGCGGTGGAGGAGTTCAAGGAGTTTCCTAAATCTTATGGCCCAACTACAGTCCAGTCTATCCCCCAATACGAATCTCAGAATCGGCGTGATTGGCGTAGGCAACATGGGGCAACACCACACCCGTGTCCTTAGCCTCCTCAAAGATGTTGAACTCATTGGCGTCGCGGATCTCAACGTTGAACGCGGCTTAGACCTCGCCAGTAAATATCGCATCCGTTATTTTGAGGACTACCACGCCCTGCTTCCCCTCGTCGATGCGGTTTGCATTGCTGTCCCCACCAAGCTCCATTACCAAGTGGGCCTAGAGTGCATGGCAGCGGGCAAGCATGTGATGATCGAAAAACCCATTGCGGCGAGTATCAGTGAAGCCGAAGCCCTCGTTAATGCGGCCGCCGAACATAACGTGATCCTCCAAGTTGGTCACATCGAACGGTTTAATCCCGCCTTCCAAGAACTGAGTAAAGTGCTCAAAACCGAAAAGCTCTTGGCGATCGAGGCCCATCGCATGAGTCCCTATTCCCAACGGGCGAATGATGTTTCCGTCGTCTTGGATTTAATGATCCATGACATTGATCTGCTCTTAGAAATGGCAGCTTCTCCGGTGGTACAACTAACAGCCACGGGTTCAAAAAAAGACGATTCTAATCATTTGGATTACGTAACGGCCACCTTAAATTTCGCCAATGGCATTGTGGCCACCCTCACGGCAAGCAAAGTCACCCACCGCAAAATCCGCACGATCGCCGCCCACTGCCAGAATTCCCTCACCGAAGCGGATTTTCTCAATAACGAAATCGAAATTCACCGCCAAACCACCGCCAATTACACCACCGACTATGGCCAAGTTCTTTACCGTCAGGATGGTTTGATCGAGCAAGTTTACACCAGTAATATCGAACCGCTCCATGCCGAACTCGAACATTTCGTTCAATGTGTCCGGGGGGGCGAACAACCTTCCGTTGGGGGAGAACAGGCGTTAAAAGCCCTCCGCCTTGCGAGCTTGATTGAACAAAGCGCCCTGGATGGCAAGGTTTGGAAAGAGGCTGATCGCCATTACCAACATCTTAATAAGCCGAAAACCATTGTCACGCCCCTCTCCGTTTCTTGATATTTTGCGTTTTTGATGCGTGAAGGAGCGCAGTTTTCGCTACCCTTAATAGATAAACAATCATCCTTTGACTTTAGCGGGTAAGGAGCCGCTGCACTGACTATGTCTGATCTCAATCGTGGCATCATGAAATTTGACGGCGCAGATAAACCCATCGTCGTCGCCGTTTCTGCTGTTTTAGTTTTAGGGGCGATCGCCGCCCTGGTGATCTGGGGTCTCACAACCGCCTATTCGTTCTAAACTAATCCAGTCACCTCTAGCTCCTACGACACACTTTGAATTTCTTGTTTGCGATCGCCGCCGCTGAATCTAGCAAACCAAGCCCCCTGTTGGGGGAAGTCTGGCTTGATCTCGCTGTTTTGGTGGTCATGATTGGCCTTTCTGCCTTTTTCTCTGGCTCCGAGACCGCCATTACCGCCTTTGATAACCTCAAACTCGAAGGACTGATTAAGCGCCAAGGCGATCCCCAGGGCATCTTCCGGATCGTCCTCAAAAATCGGACGCGATTTATCACGACCCTGCTGCTGGGGAACAATCTCGTTAATAATTTCTCAGCGATTCTCACCAGTAACCTCTTCGCGATTTGGTTAGGGAACGCCGGGATCGGGATTGCGACGGCTGTCGTCACCATCGTCGTCCTCATTTTTGCAGAGATTACCCCCAAGTCCCTCGCCATCCTCAACGTGCGCTCGGCCTTTACCTTCGTTGTGCCGCCCATCTATTGGCTGTCGCGTATTCTGTCGTCCTTGGGGATCATTTATATCTTTGAAACCATCACCGAAAAAACGATCAAGATCTTTGAAGGCCGCCAGAATAAAAATTCTCCCACCAGCGAAACCCTCACTGAACTGCAACTGATGATCGAAATCCTGGGGGGGAAAGGCAAGCTTGATCTGCAACGCCGCCGCATTTTAGGAAATGCTCTCCTCCTCGATGAAATGATGGTCAAAGATGTGGTTAAACCACGCATCGATATGCAAACCATCGCCCACGATGCCACCCTCCAGGAGTTGGTCAACCTCTGCCTCGAAACGGGCTACACCCGCATTCCTGTCCAGGAACAATCCAAAGACCACATCATCGGCATTGTTAACCTCAAGCAAGCTCTCAAGGGTCTCCATTCTCCAGAATCTCCCCAGACCCAGACCCCAGCCATTGTCCGTTCTGTGATGGATACGCCCGTTTATATCCCTGAAACGAAGCGGGTAGCCGATTTGCTCAAAGAAATGCTCCAACAACGCCTCCACATCGCCATTGTCGTTGATGAGTATGGGGGCACGGTGGGCCTCGTCACCCTAGAGGACTTACTCGAAGAGCTGGTGGGAGAAATTTATGATGAGAGCGATTATGCTCCCCGTGAGCCGGGTTTACCAGGTCGTTTTTCTGATCGATAAAAATTGAATTGGGGATCTGTCAGAAAAAAAATTGGCGATCGCCTTGCAATATTTTATTTTTATGCTAGGATTGATAACTGTGAAAACAAAAAAACGTGGGTCGGTGCCCGAGTGGTTAATGGGGGCGGACTGTAAATCCGCTGACTATGTCTACGCTGGTTCGAATCCAGCTCGGCCCACCACATTGCCCATATGGCTCAGGGGTAGAGCACTCCCTTGGTAAGGGAGAGGTCACGAGTTCAAATCTCGTTATGGGCTTCTTAGAACAGTTAATTGTTAACCAGTATAAAAGCGTTTGAATATTCGCTTAGACTATTATTCCTGCGGATATCTGCCGTTGCCGCAATCTTTTGTTTTTCTTTAGGATTAATGGAGGCGCACTGGGTTTCCCCATTGCCTTTGTAAAACTGAATTATCCTAAGCATCTATGACTGAGAAAAAAAAGACCCAGCCAGCACCCGCCCAGGGAACCACAACAACATCAGAAAAGGTGCTGTGTCCCCACTGCAAGCGCACTGCGACCAATGGCATCAAATGTAAGGGAATCTGTGTTGCTGATAGTGATTATTAATCGGTTGCAGCTCAAATCATAAAGGAAATGCCATTTAAACTAATTAGCAGCAATAATAAACCAAAATTTACCCACAATTCTTTTTTATAGGTATTCATCTTTTCCCCAAGAATGCGGGCTGTTTTTTGTTGTAAATAATGGCGCAATTTTAGGGGCAGTTTTTCGTAATATTGCCGATATTCCAGGGCCGTTAGCAGGACATTCCCAACGTTGTAGAGGGTGATGCCGAGGAGAATCCAGCGGTAAAGGTTATAGAAATTCATGGCTTACAAAAATCTATGGCAGCCGGAGAACTAATCTGAAGTTGATGGCTGAGGGAAAAGAAATAGCAGGTAAAACCCCACTCGGTGATGTTCGGTTGTACTGCTTCTATTTTGGAAAAAATCCTTTTAGTATCAATATAACCTAGGGTCAGAAGAGAGCAATACTGTGGTGGATTTAAAGAAACTAGAAGAACTCAATATTCAGCAAACGGTGGCCGGCATTCTCCAGGACTTTAACCCGATTTTTTCGTCTACTTCTTCTTCTGGACAAACTGGGCAGTGGCGCGCGGCGATCGCCGCCTTAACGGATTTACTCCTGCGCTCCGGGGGCGAAACCCGTGGTGTTATTTTATCGAGCCCTAGCCCAGTGTTTGATGCGCCCCAAATCACCCGCCACCACCATCATTACGTTTTAACGCCGAAAAATCTCCAGGACATTGCCCTGAGTCATCTGCAATTGCCGGGGGCCGGCTTGAATCAAAGCATTCGGCACCACAATAATCAAATCGTTGAGTTTCCAATTCTGCCCAATGATCCGTTGGCCCAGGAACAATTTTGTTTGATTTTGACGGCAAAGTTCAATTTTGCGATGGCCCTGTCTCCCCAGGGATTGCTCTTTTCGTTTGACCCAGAGGCGATCGCCGCCATTTGGCAAATTTTGCAGTGGCGCATGGCCCTAACGCAACCATTCCAGTTCCAAACCCTCGCCCAACTTTGGCCCCGCTTTGCTGAGGTTGTTCCGGACTACCGGCTTGTCTCCCGGTTTAGCCAGTTAATGGTGCGATCGCTGACGGTTAATTTACCCCAGGCTGATTCCCTACCATCTCCAGAACCCCACCAAACCCCTGAACCAACCGCCCAAGCTCAACCGGAATTAGAGCTATTGCAGGCTCTCACCCATGAAATTCGCACGCCTTTGACAACAATCCGTACCATGACAAAGTTGTTGTTAAAAAAGAAAACCCAACTGACCCAAGACATTGTCAAACGCATCGAAACCATTGAGCAAGAGTGCAACGAACAAATCCGGCGCATGGAACTTATTTTTCGGGCGGCCGAATTGGAAACTCCATCCCATCACCCGAAGCAAACCCTGCAACTGGTACCCATTTCCCTAGAACAAATTTTCCAGGAGGGAACACCCCGTTGGCAAAAACAGGCCCAACGGCGCAATGTCAACCTAGAGGTCGCCTTGCCCCCATACCTGCCCCAGGTGGTAAGTGATCCAGCGATGCTTGACCAAATGCTGTCCGGGTTAATCGAGACCCTCACGCGACGCCTACCGACGGGAGCAGAGGTACAAATCCAAGTCAGCACCGCCGGCAGCCAACTGAAGTTAGAAGTCCAGTCCCACGGCCTAGGTCAAAAATGCCTTGAAAAGGCGATTGGCCAGTTGCTCATTTTCCAACCAGAAACGGGCAGCTTGAGTCTGAATTTAGATGTGACCAAAAATCTCTTTCAACAGTTAGGCGGCAAACTGGCAATTCGACGTCGGGCTTCCGGGGAAGAAGTCTTTGCTATTTTCTTACCCCTCGGCAATAGCTTCGCTGTGCCCCTCTAGATCTCGTAAGGGCATGGTAAAGCACCCATAAATTCCCCTTGGGAATGTCTCTACTAACCAAACGCTGAATTCCACCATTGATGCAAAAAAAGATGGGCCACACTAGAGGAGCCCATCTCTACTAATTTTTGATTTAGTTTTTATCGCGTGCCGACAGTTTAAGCACCAGGAGCCGCTGGCTCAGAGGGAGGTGCGTCGGCTTCGAGGGCAATGGGTTCTGCATCTAGCTTCATGGTGAGGTAGCGAATAACCATTTCCCCTAAGCGCATATCCCGCTCGACGGCTTTGATTTGGCTGCCATCGGCTTTGTAGTTTACTTGGATGTAGATTCCATCGTTGAAGTTCTGGATCGGATAGGCGAGGTGGCGCTTGCCCCGTACTTGAACCTGAAGGTCGCTTGCCCCAGAGTCTTGGAGCATGGTCTTGTATTTGCTAGAGACTTCCTGCACCTGCTCTTCGCTGAGGTCGGGGCGCAGGATGTACATCATTTCGTAGTTGTTGCTCATTACTGTTTGATATAAATCCTTCTGGACAATAAGGCCGCTCGATGTGTGGAAATTTCGGATTTCTTTTACGATTCGAGAAGCAAGGATATAAAATTCTACTACACCTTGCCCCCTTTTAGGGAGTGTTGGCTGGATCTGAAACTGATGAAAAACAGATCATGACTTGGGTCTGAGGGTCTGTCATCGATTGGCGATCGCCACCTTGAGGTGGAGCTCTGTTCTGTGTTTAGTTGATCAAAATTCATTTATGGCGCAACGATATGTTCGGGTTCAAACTCCCCAAGGGCAAGTATTATACGGACTGCTAAAGCTCAACCGTGAAGTGCAGGTGATCGATGCACCGGCTTGGTTGGGGGGACAACCGACGGGGGAAAGTCTCGCGCCGGATGAGTACCAATTATTGGCCCCCTGCGCCCCGTCAAAAATTGTTGCGGTGGGTCATAATTATGCCGCCCATGCGGCGGAACTCCAGCAGCCGATTCCGTCGGAACCAGTCTTATTTTTGAAACCTCCCAGTGCGATTGTGGCCCACCAACAGGGCATTGTGTATCCGGCCCAATGTCAACAGTTGGAGTTTGAGGGGGAATTGGCCCTTGTGATTGGCGATCGCACCCGCCATTGCTCTGAAGAAGAGGCCCACCGAAAAATTTGGGGCTATACCATCGCCAATGATGTGACGGCGCGGGATCTCCAACGGCAAGATGCCCAGTGGACGCGGGCAAAGGGATTTGATACGTTCTGTCCCCTCGGCCCTTGGATTGTGCGCGAGCTTAGCCCCGATGCCAAATTGCGCACCTATGTAACGCCCCTGGGGGAAGAACTCCCTGAACAACCAGACCCAGCCCAGGCCGCCTCGGTGCAGGATATGGTTTTTTCCGTGGCCAAATTGGTGAGCTACATCTCCGAAATTATGACCCTGTTGCCCGGTGATGTGATTTTGACGGGGACTCCCGCCGGAGTTCACCCTGTCCGCATTGGCGATCGCCTATTGATCACCATCGAAGGGATCGGCGAGCTCGAAAATCCCATCATCGCCCCCTAAGACCCGTCCCCGTCCTCCATTGCTTGTTGTTGACTACCCGTTACCATGTCCATTGCCAAACGTTTTTTGACCCGTACCTGTGCTGCTGCCGCCTGTCTCCTGCTTGTGGGTTGTGGTACCACCAATAACATTACGCCCCCAAATCCCAGCGAACCGACGTTGCTCCGCCTACTGTACTGGCAAGGGCCAACCATTTTAAATCCCCATCTTTCTACGGGTTTTAAGGACTGGGAAGCCAGCCGAATTACCCTCGAACCCTTGGCAACCTTTAATCCTGATAGCGAGTTGGTGCCTGTGTTAGCCGCAGAAATTCCCAGCCTCGAAAATGGGGGTCTTAGTGACGATGGACGCTCCGTAACCTGGAAACTCAAACCAGATTTGCGTTGGTCTGATGGGGAGCCGTTCACGGCGGCGGATGTGGTTTTTACCTATGAATTCATTACAAACCCGGCGGCGGGGGCGACCAATGCGGGGGTTTTTCAGGGGGTAGAAACCGTAGAAGCCATCGACGAAACAACGGTGAAGGTTACTTTTAAAGATGTGACCCCTGCCTGGTTTGGGGTTTTTGTCGGGGCCGAGGGGATGATTTTACCCCGTCACAAATTTGTCGATTACCAAGGAGAACAGGCCAGAACTGCGCCAGCAAATCTGTTACCGGTGGGCACAGGGCCATACCGGGTGGTGGAATTTAAACCGGGGGATGTAGTGGTTTACGAAAAGAATCCCCATTATCGGGATGTCGAGCAGTTAGGTTTTGAGCGACTAGAGCTAAAAGGGGGTGGGGATGCCACCGCAGCGGCGCGGGCTGTCCTCCAAACAGGGGAGGCAGATTTTGCCTACAATCTCCAGGTGGAAACCAAGGTTTTGACGGAACTGAGTGCAGGGGGGCAGGGGCAAGTTTTAGCGAACTTTGGGTCTTTAAGTGAACGGCTGGTCCTCAACTTCACCGACCCCAACCAAGAAACCCCCAGTGGTGAACGGTCGAGTTTGGCTTTTCCCCATCCTTTCTTGACGGATCGGCGCGTGCGGGAGGCGATCGCCACGGCCATTGATCGCGAGACCATTGCCCAGGAACTGTATGGTGTCACGGGCAAACCCACCAGTAATTTTGTAGTGAATCCCCCTGAGTTCGTCTCCCCCAATACCAGCTATCGCTTCAACCCAGAACAGGCCAAGGCCCTCCTCGACCAAGCGGGCTGGGTTGATACCAACGGCGATGGGACCCGTGATCAAGACGGCGTGGAGATGCGGTTGCTGTTCCAGACCTCTGTGAATCCGCTCCGCCAGAAAACCCAAGCGATTATTAAGCAAAATTTGGCCGAAATTGGGATGGCCGTTGAGCTAAAAAGCATTGACGCCAGCATTTACTTTTCCGGCGATCCGGCCAATGTGGACACCACAGAACGCTTTACGGCAGATTTGCAGATGTTTACGACGGGCAATACTAATCCTGATCCCCTGCCCTATTTCAAACGTTACACCTGCGCTGAAATTCCGACCCAGGCCAACAACTGGACAGGGGATAACTATGCCCGTTATTGCAACCCCGATTATGACGAACTCTGGGCCGCAACCACCCAAGCCCTCGATCCAGAAGAGCGGCAAGCCTCGTTGATTCGCCTCAATGATTTGCTGATTCAAGAGGTTGCGGTCATTCCCCTCATTCACCGGGCAGAGACCGCCGGGATTGGCGATCGCCTTACGGGGGTCAGCCTCACGCCCTGGGATATGAATACTTGGAATATTGCCGCCTGGCGCAAGGAAGCCTAGGAATGACGGCCCTAAAATAGACCCCGCCGACCATTCGGCATGATAGTGGCCCAGTTCGTTTTAGCGGTTTTGAGTTGCTGGTCTGTGATTTTGGCGTTGCGCAAATTCGCGCCACAGAGATTCGCCCCGTCCAGCAGAGCGTAGTTTAAATAGGCCTGTTCTAGGTTAGCTCCCCGCAGATCGGCTTGGCTGAGGTTGGTATAGCTCAGGTAAGCCTGTTCTAGATTTGCGTCCCGGAGATTCGCTTGGTGTAAGTTAGCTTTGCCAAAATCAGCACGACTGAGATTTGCCCCCTGGAAATTGGCTTGAATCATTTGGGATTGGTGGAAAATACAGCCTGATAAATTCATGCGCGGCAGGCTGAGACCTAACAGTTGTAGTTGAGCAAAGTTTCGGCGACCTTGGCCATAGGCACTCAACATATCCTGGGCGGTCAACTTAGTTTCCATCGGATTTGCCCGATTAGCTTTGTTCGGCTCGATCCGCATGGTTTTGCCCATGGTAGAACGGGGTTTGTTGCGTCCTGCGGTCAATCGATTAATACGTTGGGCAGAGGCAGAGGGGTGATAGGTGTCTGTCTGGGAAGGGGCACCATAGGGTTTCTTTTGGCGATCGCGTCTTGCTCGGATGGCCATCGCTAACTGAGAATTAGCCAGGGTGGAAGGGCCGCCCGTCAGTTCCCCATCGTCATCGCTTGAGGCGGTGGAAGAGACTTGGCCCCCAGTGGTTCCCGTAAAGGATTCTGCGCCACTCAAATCTGCCATGCCCTGGGCCAGGCTTTCCATATAGGGTTCCATTTCGAGGGCATCAAGCACATCCTGGGCGGATTGATAGCGGTGCTTGACTGAACTCTCCAGCATTTTGTGGAGGACACTCGCGAGGCTGTTGCTGATATTGACGTGGGACTCCCACAGCAGCTCTCCCGTTTTGGAGTCGTAGTCGAGGTCCTTGGGGGGTTTCCCGGTGAGCAAATAAAGACAGGTGATCCCCACCGCATAGATGTCACTGGCATAGACGGGACGCATGGCCATTTGCTCTGGGGGAGCGTAACCTGGGGTACCAACGGCGAAGGAGGTGAGGGCCGTTTGTTCTGATGTCGAGGCGATCGCCTCGACGTTAATTTGATTTTTTACCGCGCCAAAATCAATCAAAACTAATTTTTTATCTTGGTCACGGCGAATCAGGTTGGCGGGCTTAATATCCCGGTGGATTACCTGTTGGGAGTGAATGTATTGGATGACAGGTAAAACTTCGCTGAGGAATTGCCGCGCTCCGGCTTCGCTAAATGGCCCATTTTTTTTACTTCCTGCTGCAGGTTATTGCCTTTGACATATTCCTGAACTAGATAAAAATGATTGTCGTCTTCAAAGTAATCCAGGAGGCGAGGCACCTGGGGATGATTGCCGATGCGACCGAGGGTCTCCGCCTCCCGTTCAAAAAGTTCGCGGGCCATCTGGAACAGGTGCGGCACGTTGCTCGCAAGACGCAGTTGCTTGATCACACAGGATGGTTTGCCGGGGAGGTTCAAATCTACCGCGAGAAAGGTGGCACCAAAACCACCATGGCCTAAGCTTTTGAGGGGTTTATAGCGTTGGCGCAGGATTAGGCTACTGCCACAGGTTCCGCAGACTCGCGCCTTGAGGGGATTTTTGGGGTTGGAACATTTGGGATTGATACAGTAGCTCATCCAGAGTCACCTTAATGGGAGAGGCGATCGCCTCTGCAAGGAAAGAGTTTTGGTCGCCTATTTTGTTACCGTGAGCAAGCATGGCGTTGTGATCTGACGCACCAACGGGGATGACCTGTGATGGTGTGTTCACCTCAAGCTCCATCATATCCCACCACCTTAACGTACTGGGATGGTGTCTGGGGGTTTGCTAGGCGTGCTCTTAGCGTTCCCTAAAAGGGCGCGTTTCGGCTCAGGGCTTGGGTCTTTCTGTCAGGATCTATGGGATATCATCTATGGCGATCGCCCCCAATATTTTCCCCGGTAAGGGGAGGGAAACGTTTAAAATAAACTCCTTGAAACTAGTGTAATGCCCCAAAAAGTCAATGCGGATTTCCCTGAATTGGTTAAAAGAGTTTGTTGAGATCACCCTATCGCCAGAAGAATTAGCCAAAACCCTAACCATTGCTGGGTTTGAAGTAGAAGAAATCGAAGATCGCCGCCGCCTGGCCGATGGTGTCGTTGTTGGTAAAGTTGTGAGCCGCGAACCCCATCCCGACGCCGACAAACTGAGCGTCTGTCAAGTCGATATTGGTGCAGACGAACTTTCAACCATTGTCTGTGGGGCGAAAAATGTCCGGGCCGATATCTTTGTCCCCGTCGCTACCCTAGGCACCTACTTACCCACCATTGACCTCAAACTAAAACCCACCAAACTCCGGGGTGTAAAATCCTCCGGGATGATTTGCTCCCTCTCCGAATTGGGCTTAGAAAAAGACTCCGAAGGCATTCACATTTTTGAACAACCAGACCTAAAGCCGGGGATGGATGTGCGCCCCCTCCTCGGCTTAGATGATGTGGTATTGGATTTAACCGCCACCGCTAACCGAGCCGATGCCCTCAGTATGGTCGGCGTCGCGCGGGAAGTGGCGGCCCTCACGGGGGTAGATGTCAAACTCCCAGAAATTCCGGCCATGGATACCGCCCCAGAAACGTTGACCATCACCGTGGCCGATCCTGTCGCCTGTCCCGCCTATCTCGGTACGGTGATCGAAGGTGTGACGACAGCGCCTTCTCCTGATTGGCTAAAATTCCGGCTCCAAGCGGCTGGCACTCGCCCGATTAATAATGTTGTTGATATCACCAACTATGTACTCCTCGAATGGGGACAGCCCCTCCATGCCTTTGACCGGGAGCGCCTCGCCCAGGTGGCAGGATCTGAAACCGTTGCCCTTGGGGTGCGGTTTGCCAAAGCCGGGGAAATGTTAACGACCCTCGATGGTCAAGAGCGCAAGCTAGCTGAGAAAAATTTGGTGATTACCGCCAATGATGTCCCTGTCGCTTTGGCGGGAGTAATGGGTGGTGAAAGTACGGAAGTTCACAATGGCACCCAGAATATTGTTTTAGAAGCAGCCCTATTTGAACCGGTCACTATCCGACGGTCTTCCCGGGCCGTGGGTCTGCGCAGCGAATCTTCGACTCGCTATGAACGGGGCGTCAACCAAGTGGAATTAGACCGGGCGGCCCAACGGGCGATCGCCCTCCTCCAAGAACTCACCGGAGGCACTGTAGTTCAGCGTGGTCTCACGGATACCCGACCCGATCCCAACGCCCGCCCCAAAATCCCGCTGCGCTTACAACGGCTCCACGAAGTCCTCGGCCATGTCCACAAGGACGGCAAAATTTTTGACGTGCCCCTCGCCGATGTGGAACGCATTTTGGCGGACCTCGGCTGCACCCTCGAATCCACAGGAGAAGGGGTCTGGGAAGTGGCTGTGCCCCCCTACCGTTATCGCGATTTAGAGCGTGAAATTGACCTCATCGAAGAAGTGGCCCGTCTCTATGGCTATGACAATTTCTGCGATACCCTGCCGAGTCAATCCGCCGCTGGTTTCTTGTCCCCAGCCGAAAAAGTAAATCGTCAATTGCGGGGCAGCTTCCGGGCGATTGGCCTGACCGAAGTAGTGCATTACTCCTTGGTTAAGCCAGAACTTGCTGACATCAAACTCAGTAACCCCCTGTTTGTGGAATATTCTGCCCTACGAAAGGAGCTGCTCACAGGGTTAATTGATGCCTTTGCTTACAATCAATCCCAAGGGAATGGTGCCCTCAATGCCTTTGAATTGGGTCGCGTTTTTTGGCTAGACGACAACGAAAACTATGCTGAAGCCGATTATCTGGCTGGAATTTTAGGGGGCAATCTCAATCCCGATGGCAGTTGGGCTGTTGGTGGCAAAGGTCAACCGATGTCTTGGTATGAAGCGAAAGGGTTCCTCGATGCCGCCTTCCGGCAACTGGGCTTGGAGGTGAGCTATCGGGCAGATACTAGCAACGAAAAATTGCATCCTGGTCGGACAGCGTCTCTCTGGCTTCAGGGGCGTCAACTGGGGATTTTCGGGCAACTTCATCCCCAATTGCGTCAGGAAAAAGATTTGATCGATGCAGTGTATGTTTTTGAGCTGAAACTTGATCTGCTGCAAACGGTACTGAGTCGTCCATCCCAACAGGTGCCCATTTTTAAGGCCTTTTCTACTTACCCCGCAGTCACCCGCGATTTGGCGTTCTTTGCCCCCCTCGAAACGTCTGTAGCCGACCTGGAGCAGGCCATGCAGAAAACAGCAAAAAAACTGTTGGCTGGGGTGGAACTCTTTGATGAATATCGCGGTGAGCACGCCCCTGAAGGCCAGCGCAGTTTGGCTTTCAGTTTGCAGTATCGAGCTGCGGATAAAACCCTAACGGACGAGGAGATTGATCCAGTCCACCAAAAGGTGCGGGATGCGCTGGTTAAACAGTTTGCCGTGACCTTGAGAAGCTAACCACCCCCCTCTAACTCCCCTCAAGGGGAGAGCACCCTCCGCCTTCAGCCACCTCTTTTGGGGGAGGTTTTTTGTTTATCGGAGGAATTGGGAGAGGGTTGTTCTAGCGGCGGGCAACACCATCTTGGCGGGCGGCTTGACCCACGGCGGCAGCGACGGCGGCGGCGACCCGCTGATCGAAAACCGAGGGAATAATATGCTCTCGATCCAACTGGGCCGGGCTAACCAAGGAGGCGATCGCCTGGGCTGCTTGGAGACACATATTGGTGGTAATGCTGGAGGCGCGACAATCAAGGGCACCCCGGAATACCCCCGGAAACGCGAGGACATTATTAATTTGGTTTGGGTAATCACTCCGGCCAGTGGCCACCACCGCGACTTTATCCATGATCAGTTCCGGCTGAATTTCGGGGATCGGGTTAGCCATCGCAAAGACGATTGGGTCTTTCGCCATGGATGTCACCATTGCGGGGGTCACCACACCGGGCGCACTTACCCCAAGGAAAATATCTGCATCCTGCATCGCCTCAGCGAGGGTACCAGAGGCGGCCACGGCAAAGGCTTGCTTTTCGGGGGTGAGATTATCCCGCTGGCTGGAAATAATGCCTTTGGAATCACACATCCAAATATCCGTTGCCCCTGCTTGCCGGAGTAATTTGGCGATCGCCACCCCCGCAGCCCCTGCCCCGTTAATCACGATTTTGACGCTTTGTAGGTCTTTTTTGACCAATTTCAGAGCATTAAATAGGGCGGCAAGGGAAACAATCGCTGTACCATGCTGATCGTCGTGGAAGATGGGAATATCGGTTTCTGCCTTTAGCCGTTGTTCAATCTCAAAACAGCGGGGCGCCGCAATATCTTCTAAATTCACGCCGCCAAAAACCGGGGCGAGATACTTTACCGTACGGACAATTTCTTCGACATCCTGGGTCGCCAGGCAAATGGGAAACGCATTCACCCCAGCAAACTCCTTAAAGAGCATCGCTTTCCCTTCCATCACAGGCATTGCGGCTTCCGGCCCCAAATTGCCTAACCCCAAAACAGCACTGCCGTCGGTGACGATCGCCACCATATTGCTTTTCACGGTCAAATCATAGACCTGTTCCGGTTTCTCGGCGATCGCCTGACAAACGCGACCCACCCCCGGCGTATAGGCCATGGCCAGATCCGACTGTACTGTCAGGGGAATGCGACTTTCGACGGTAATTTTCCCACCCTGGTGAATCGCAAAAGTCCGGTCTAAAACCTTAAGGATTTCAATCTCTGGCACCGCTTTGACAGCATCGACAATGTCCCCAGCGTGTTTTTCGCTGGATGCATCTACGGTGATATTGCGAATTAAAAACTTCAGATCCCGTTCTACCAACTCAATATTGCCGAGGCTGCCTCCCACGTTGGCGATCGCCTGGGTCACATTGGCCAAAGTGCCCGCCCGGTTAGGGATACGTAGCTGGATCGTGACACTGTAGCTGGGATTGGGGGGTGAGGGCAACCATAGAATTTGCGTTAAATTTTACTTGCTGAAAAAACGAAGAGAGGAAAAATTCCCATCTCATTTAACCCTACTTTTCCCCTTTCCTAAAGTATTGCGGCTTACGAAATGGCTTGGGACGATCTCAGGAAGAGACACTTTAATCTTGCCCGGAGCTGACCTGGATCAAATCGCGAATCATTGCCTTTGGGGATGCCACTCCGTAAATTCTTGGCAAAATGGAAGGGAATGTCACCTAATTGTTGAAAACATCATGGTTGCCCTCACTTCAGATCAGTACCTCAGTCCCGAAGAATATTTAGAGTTAGAGAAACATAGCGACATTAAGCATGAATATATGCATGGAGAAGCTTATGCTATGGCTGGGGCAACGCGTGCCCACAATACTGTGAGCTTAAATTTGGCGATCGCCTGCCGTAACCATTTAGGCGATTCCCCTTGCCGCACCTATATGGCTGATGTGAAAGTGCGTTTATCAGCAGGAAAAAAGTTTTTCTATCCAGATTTAGTTGTCAGTTGTGATGATGACGATGATTTGAGCTTGTCCTATGTGACCCAACCTAGGGTAATCATCGAAGTCTTGTCAGAATCGACGGAAGGCTTTGACCGGGGTGATAAGTTTAAGTTTTACCGCACGATTCCCAGCTTGCAGGAATACATTTTGGTCAGCACAACCCATTACTCAGTAGACTGCTTTCGGCGTAGCGAAGGGAAGCTCTGGATTCTAGAAAGTTATCAAGGCCAAGAGGCAACGCTTAAACTGCAATCCCTAGACCTCGAAATTCCCCTGGTTGATATCTATGCCACTGTCGATTTGCCGGAAATTGAGCCGGAATTCCCCAGTGAGATAGACGAATAAATAAAGGCGATCGCCACCCAAGCCTCACCCCAGGTTTTTAAACCAGACACCATTGATACCAATCCCTGATAAAAGCGGCCCCATAGTGGTCAGGACAAATCAATCACTGATATCGTTGTGTCTGTATGTTGTGAGGAGCAAAACCCATGATGATCATGCCAGAGGAAGGACATCCCCTGAGTCGTATGTTGGCGAGCTATCCGCCCCAAGCCCTACGGTGTGATTTACCCGCAGGTTCATTATTTGGGACTGACGGGATTCGGGGTAAAGCGGGGGATCTGCTGACGGCTCCCTTTGCGCTCCAAGTTGGCTACTGGGCTGGACAAGTGCTCCAGGAAACAGCGGCACGACGCGCCCCCGTGATCATTGGGCAAGATTCTCGCAACTCCAGTGATATGTTAGCGATGGCGATCGCCGCTGGTTTGACCGCCTCTGGATTAGAAGTGTGGCATGTGGGCCTTTGTCCAACGCCCTGTGTTTCCTATCTGGCCCGCACCACGGACGCCATCGGCGGCATCATGATTTCCGCCAGCCACAACCCCCCCGAAGATAATGGCATTAAGTTTTTTAGTGACGCTGGGACGAAACTCCTCAAGGATCTCAGTGCCAAGATTGAAGCGGGTCTGCGCGGCGATCGCCTAGAAAATATTCTGTCGCAAACCAATAACTGTGGTTCCTACCAACACCAAAAGGAACTGACCCAGCAATACCGGAATGCAGTTTTTGCGACACTTCCCCAAGGTTTATCCCTCGACGGCCTCAAAATTGTGCTCGATTTGGCCTGGGGCGCTTCTGTGCATTTGGCCCCCGAACTTTTCCAAGCCCTCGGTGCAGAAGTGATTGCCCTGCACCACCAACCAGACGGCAACAAAATTAACGTCAACTGCGGTTCTACCCACATCGACCAACTCCAAGGGGCGGTGCAGTTCCACAACGCGGATCTCGGCTTTGCCTTTGATGGGGATGCCGACCGGGTGATTGCCGTGGATAACACAGGCCGGATCGTTGATGGGGATTATATCCTCTACCTTTGGGGGAAACAACTCCAGGCAGCGGGTCAACTGCCGAACAATTTAATTGTCGGTACCGTAATGGCAAATCTGGGCTTTGAGCGGGCCTGGGAAAAACTAGGAGGACAACTTCATCGGACTGCCGTTGGCGATCAGTATGTCCAAGCGGCCATGTGGCAGACGGGGGCGATGCTCGGTGGCGAACAATCGGGTCATATTCTTTGCCATCACCACAGCGTTTCTGGGGACGGGATCCAAACGGCATTGCATTTAGCGGCCCTCGTCCGGGAGGCAGGGGTTCCCCTCAATGAGTTAATTGATCGAAGTTTCCAAACCTATCCCCAGTTCCTGAAAAATGTGCGGGTCGAAGATCGCGATCGCCGTTTAAATTGGCAGAACTGCGACGTGCTCCAAACGGAAATTGATAAGGCCGAAGCGGCCATGGGTGATAAAGGACGGGTGCTGGTGCGAGCTTCGGGGACGGAACCTGTCATTCGGGTGATGGTCGAGGCCGAGGAACAATACCTCGCGGAATATTGGACACAACACCTAGTCAATGTGGTGCAAAGCCATTTGGGCTAGGCTTGGGTCATTTTGCTGCCCGCCTTGAGGGTTTGGGCCTGGACTAAGAGGGATTCAGCAAAGGAAATGGCTTCCTCGGCGGCATGACCCCCCGTCAACTGGGCTAATTCATCGCGACGTTTCTGATGGTGCTGTAGGGATTCTACGGCGACAAGGGTGCGATCACCTTTTTGATTTTTTGCCTGGGATTGCACTTGTTTTGTCACGCGAAAATGCCCATCAGCCATGGCGGCAATGAGGGGTTGGTGAGTGACGCAAAGCACCTGATGATACTGGCTGAGGTGGTGGAGTTTGGTGGCGATCGCCTGGGCCACTTTCCCCGAAACTCCGGCGTCAATTTCATCAAACACCAAAGTTTTCGGCGTCGTCTGCTGCTGGGTAAAACAGGCTTTGAGGGCGAGGAGAAAGCGACTCATTTCCCCACCAGAAGCAATTTCGGCGAGGGGTTGAGCCACCTCTCCAGGGTTCGGGCTGAAATAAAACGTCACCTGATCGGCTCCGGCGGCAGTAGGCGAGATGGGACTAAGGCGACATTCAAAACTCACCTTTGCCATCGCCAGGGGTTTCAGTTCTTTAATCAGTTGCTTCTCTAATTTTTGGGCTGCTTTTTGGCGTAATTGGCTTAATTTTTGGCAATGGACTTCTAAGTCTTGATATTTAATTCTACAGTCTTGCTCTAGGGCTTCAAGGGACTGATCCGCAGCGGTGAGGACATCTAGTTCCCCCTGAAGTTTGTCCCGGTAGGCGATCGCCTCGCTGAGGGTCGGGCCATACTTACGGCAAATTTGCTTTAGCACCCGCATTCGGGCCTCAATGTCAGCCAATTGTTTTGGGTCAGCTTCAAGATTGTTGTTGTAGGTGCTGATTTGGTGGCCTGCTTCTACTACTTCTGTAAGGGCATTGCGCACCATGTCGAGAATGCCATTTAACTGGGTATCATAGTCCACCATTTCTTTGAGCAGATTCTCAGCCTCCCCCAAAAGATCTGCCACCGCCGGGGTTTCGGGATCGTCATTTTGGTACAAAATTTGGTGTGCCTGGTAACTGAGCTGTTGCAATTCCACCACATGGGAAAGGCGATCGCCTTCCTGTTGCAAGGTTTCTAGCTCTTCAGAATCCTCTAAATGGGCGTCACATAGCTCCTGGAGTTGATATTGCAGTAAATCTAGCCGTTGGAGCCGTTCTTGCTCCGAAGTGCGCCGACTTTCGAGTAATTGCTTTGCTTTGAGATAAATTTGATAGGTGGCAGTCACAAGTTGCCGTTGCTGTTGCACCTGGGAGCCACCGTAGCTATCTAATAAAATCCGTTGCCGTTCAGGAATCAGGAGTTCAACCGTTTGACCCTGGGCGGTAATTTCTAGCAGTTGCGCCCGGAGTTCCGCCATCAAACCCTGATTGAGAATAATTCCGTTGACACGACTGCGCGATCGCAAACCAGTGCGGGTCAGACTCAACTCCCGACTACAAACCACCGTTTCTTCTTCTAGCAGATCAATGTCTTGGCTCTGTAACCATTGTTTGATGCTGGGGGTGAGGGTAAAGGTTGCTTCAATAAACGCCCGTTCCCCGGTGGCATCTCCTTGATCATTTTTCGCCCGAATTAACCGCGCCGTTGCTTTTCCGCCAAGGGCAAGATCGAGGGCATCCAGAATAATTGACTTTCCGGCCCCCGTTTCCCCGGTCAAAACCATCAACCCAGCCTGTAAATCGAGTTCTAGATGATCGATCAACGCAAAATTTTCAATGCGGAGGCAACACAGCATAAATGGTTGAGGAAAAGAAAAGTCGTTCGCTGTCTATTATGCCGGAGTTTTGGGGCGGCAGTGGCAGATTCTGGCCCTGGCAATTTTCACTAAAATGGCAGTAGCGCTCCACAGTTTTTATGCATCTTGACCAACTCAATCAACAATATGGCCTGCCTGAACTTTCCTTTGGCGATCGCCAACCGGGTTTTCCGGTGATCAAAATTAAGAATCGGTTTGCCACGGCAGAAATCTCTCTCTATGGCGGACAGGTGCTCTCTTTCCAACCAAGCAACGCCCAGGCCGATCTTTTATTTTTGAGCGATCGCAGTCATTACCGACCAGGAAAAGCGATCCGGGGTGGGATTCCCATCTGTTGGCCTTGGTTTGGGGCAGACCCGGACGGATTAGGGCGAGCAAACCATGGTTTTGCCCGCGATCGCCTCTGGACTGTCCGGCACACCAAAACCCTCGCCAATGGCGCAACCCGCGTTATTTTAAGCTTGCAAGATGACGAAGAGACCCACAAAATTTGGGATTATGCTTTTGAACAGGCGATCGCCATCACCGTAGGCGAAAGCTTAGATCTCGAACTCACGAGTCATAACCACGATCAAAGGCCGATGACCATTACCCAAGCCCTCCACACCTACTTCACCATCGGCGACATTCAACGGGTGAAAGTGCTGGGCCTCGCAGGTTTGGACTACATCGATAAGGCGGATCAAGAAAAACTCAAACAACAAATTGGCGAAGTCACTATTCAGGGGGAAGTAGACCGCATTTATCAAAATACCGCCCCGAAGCTGTTCATTGATGATCTTAGTCTTGAGCGCAAAATTGAGGTTTGTAACCGAAACAGTACCACGACCATCGTCTGGAATCCTGGCATGGAGAAAACTGCAACCATGGGTGATCTTTCTCCGGACGCCTATCAACGATTTCTCTGTGTTGAAACGGCCAATGCTGCCGCCGAGACTATCACCCTCGCTCCCGGCGAACGCTATACCCTCGGTGTTACTTACCGATTGTTGTGAGTTATGGATTATGAAAAATTTGGGCTAGTCGGCTTCAACCTGCACCAAAACTACGGTGACGTTATCGGAACCACCGTTATCTTTAGCCGTTTCAATTAAAGCCGCCGCTGCCTGGTCGAGGTCATCATTAGCACTCAGAATAAATTGGATTTCTGAATCGTCCACTTCTTCGGTCAGTCCATCGCTGCATAACAACAGGCGATCGCCACCGTGAATCTCTAGGGTAGCCAGGTCAATCAAGCTTAAATCTTTACGACCCAGACATTGGGAAAGGACATGACGCCAGGGATGCACCTTCGCCTGTTCTGCCGTAATATCTCCCGACTGCACTGCCTGGGATACCCAGGTATGATCGCCAGTTACTTGAATGAGGGTATCTTCCCGGAAACTATAGAGGCGAGAATCCCCCACGTGGGCGCGCCAAACATGATCGCCCCGAAATAGCACCATCACCGCTGTCGTGCCCATGTCTTGACGGGCTGGGTTGTCGAGTTGATCCGCGAGGATTGCCTCATTGGCTTTGATAAGGGCCGTTTCTAAAAGATCTTCTGAGCTTTCTGGGCTTTCCCAATTAGCCTCTAAATATTGCTGGATGGTTTCTACGGCAATCCGACTAGCTTCTTCTCCCCCTGCGTGTCCTCCCATGCCATCGGCAACGATGAAAAATCGCCCGTCGGGATCACAATAGTAGGAGTCTTGGTTAGCGGAGCGCACCAACCCGGGATCAGTTTGCCCCGTAAAGCGACATTTCATAAGCATGGTTTCGGGAAAATAGCTGGAAAAGTAGCGTACTAGATTAGAACTTATCTAAATTTAGCTAAAATTTGCGGTCGTAGCGATCTAGTTTTTTAAGGAGACGCCATAATGCCCAACCAGGCACCAAGGCGATCGCCCCCACCACCGCCGTCGGAATGAATGAGCCATTCACAAATAACAGGGTAGCAGACAAAATCAGCGCACAAAAAATCAACGTATAATTTGTCGCCAGTTGCATTCCTCCCAATTTGCGGAGCAGTCGGTCAGACTCCTGGGCCCGCACCCGGATGCGAATATCACCCCGGTCTAGCTTGTCAATAGTGTCTTCAATGCGCCGTGGCAAACCAAAGGTGGAAGTGCTCAGTTGTGCCGCCTGGCGTCCTAACTGGTCAATAATGTTGCTGCCGCTGGGTAAATTTTCACTCATAACCTGGAGGGCGAAGGGTTGAGCCACCGCCATAAAATTGAACTCTGGATCAAGACCTTTGCCGACCCCTTCTAAGGTAGAAAAAGCCCGCATTACGAAGGTAAAGGTTGCTGGAAACCGAAAGGGCTGGTCGTAGGCAATTTCGTAAAGGTCATCACTAATCGCCGTAATCGATTGGGCCTCAAAGGGCTTATCCATAAAATTATCCAACATAAATTGGATCGAGCGGCGTACCGGTGCCAAGTCTCCGGTTGCTTCCAAGGCCCCTAGGGTAACGAGGGAGTTCATCACCCGGTCGGCATCCTTTTCTGTAATTCCCAACATGGTTTCCATGAGGCCAGCTTTGACATTGGCTTTGATTTCTCCCATCATCCCAAAATCATAGAAAATGAGTGCCCCATCGGGACTCACCGCCAGATTACCGGGGTGGGGGTCAGCATGGAAAAAACCATCATTTAGTAATTGTTGTAAATAGGCCCGGGCGCTGAGTTTCGCCAATTGTTTGCGTTCTAGGCCGGCCGCTTCCAGGGCTTCGTAATGGCTAATTTTGATCCCCGGTACATACTCCAAGGTCAGCACTCGCGGTGAGGCATAACGCCAGTAGACCTTTGGTACTTTTACCCAGTCAATCCCCCGGAAGTTACGCCGGAAGGTATCGGCACTGCGTCCTTCCTGGAGGTAATCTACTTCCTGCCAGAGGATACGGCAACATTCAGCGTAGATTCCAAGCCAGTCACGGTTTTTGCCCCAACGGGGATGGTTTTGGAAATACCAGGCAATTTTTTTAAGGATCGCCAGATCAATGGTGAAAAGCTGTTTCAGGCCCGGTCGTTGGACTTTAACCACCACTTCTTCGCCGCTGTGGAGTTGGGCTTTGTGGACTTGGCCGAGACTCGCCGCCGCGAGGGGAACGGGGTCGAAACTGCGAAACAGGACATTAATCGGTTTACCGAGGTCTGCTTCGATTATTTGCTTCGTTTGTTCGTAGGAAAAGGCTGGGACGCGGTCTTGGAGCTTAGACAGTTCCTGGACGTATGCTTCGGGAAATAGGTCGGCGCGGGTTGAAAAGAGTTGACCGACTTTAATAAAAGTAGGCCCCAATTCGAGGAAGCTATCTTTGATCCACTGGGCTTGGATTTTTTGCCGGGCTGCGAGTTTCTCTTCGGTAAAACCACCCGCATAAGTCCATTTCTTGCCGTTGCGGATTAGTTTAAAAATCAGGGTGAGCACAAATACCCAAATGTCGAACCGTCGCCGATTTTTGGAGTAGTTTCCACGGTTCCAGCGATAGGTAGATTTAGCCCGCTCTAGGCGCGGTGCTGGGGTGGCGTTGGGATTAGAGACCCTGGAATTGACTTGGGAAGACAGAGCAGACACAAAGAATTTGCCTATCGAAATGGGTTTACGGAAAAGAAAAGTATGGTGTGGCTAGGGCGATCGCCTTGGGAGAAAAAGCTTAATTTTGGGTATCGCGATATTGCTTGAGTTCCGCTTTGAGGCTCGCAATTTCTGCCCGGAGATTGTCGATCATCTCCTGGAGGTCAGCGGGGCGATCATCGCCGTCAATGTCAATGGTGATCGGGCGGCTAGAATTACCTTGATTAGCCGCTTCCCGTTCGGCGCGGGCTTGGACTTCTTGGGCAAATTCCTGAAACCATTGATTGCGTTCTGCATCGAATTTACCAAGATCACTAAGCAGATCCGTCAAACTGTCTTCTACCCTCTCTTTGAGGACTTCTGCAAAGGCGCGGCCATAGGCCAGGGCTTGGAGGACGGGGTTGTTCATGGGACGCAACATTTCTTAATGGCTTTCGTAACAGATTATATCTATTAAACGAGGTTTCGTCTTTTGGCGATCGCCCCTGGGGTTTCCTTTTCACTGGGGCAATTGCCCCAGGAAAGTATGCTAAATTAGCAATCTCCCACTGGTCACCGATTCAAACGAGATATGAGCAGCGAAATCAAGCAAGTTTCTGGCACAGGGATCCCGCTCCGGGGCAACGACATCGACACAGACCGCATCATTCCCGCACGGTTTCTGAAGTGTGTCACCTTTGATGGCCTTGGGGAACAAGCTTTTGCGGACGATCGCCAGCAACTAGACGGCGAACATCCCTTTGATTTACCCCAGTATCAGAATGCGAATATCCTCGTGGTTAACGGCAATTTCGGCTGCGGCTCTTCACGGGAACACGCCCCCCAAGCCCTTTTGAAATGGGGTATTGAAGCCATTGTGGGTGAAAGTTTTGCGGAAATTTTCTTTGGGAACTGCCTCGCCAACGGCGTCCCCTGTGTGACGGCGGATCGGGCTACGGTCGAAGCATTACAAAGCCAGTTAGAAGCCAATCCCCAGGCGGCCACCAGCGTCGATCTAGAAAATTTGACAGTTTCCTGCGGTGATTGGTCGGGTCAAATCCAGCTAGGAGAAGGGGCTAGACAAGCATTGCTCGCTGGCACTTGGGATAGCTGCGGTCAATTGGTGGCAAACCAGGCGGAGATTGCCACAACGACGACAAAATTGCCTTACCTGGCCTGGGCCTAAACCATCATGGCCCAGTGGGAACTCTATAAGGAATTTCGCTTTGAGGCAGCCCACCAACTGCCCCACCACGATGGTAAATGTGCCCGTCTCCATGGCCATAGTTGGGTGATGCGAGTGTATCTGCGGGGCGATCGCCTCCAGGAAACGGGGCCAAAACAGGGGATGCTTTTCGATTTTGGCGAGATTAAAAAATACGTCCAGCCGCTACTAGATCAGTACCTGGATCACTACCATTTGAATGATTCCCTGGGGATGGAAAGTCCCACCAGCGAGGCGATCGCCCAATGGATTTACCAAGAACTAAAAAAGTGGATTTACCGGGTTTAGCGGCGGTAGAAATTAAAGAGACTTGCACCGCTGGCTGTATCTATACCGAAGATTGATGGTGACCCAGTTCTACCTTGGCCTTGATTTCGGGACTTCTGGGGCGCGGGCGATCGCCATTACAGGTGAGGGTGAAATTTCCCAGACAGTTAGTGTAAATCCCCTTGCACAAACGCCCCAGGGTTGGCGCGAGGCACTCTGGCATTTACTCGCCGCCCTCAATCTAGAGATTCGGCAAAATCTCCAGGCGATCGCCCTCAATGGCACCTCTGGCACAGTTCTACTCTGTGATGCCTCCGGAGAAGCGATTACAGAAGCCCTGCTTTACAACGATGACCGGGGCCAGACCGTTTTACCAATGCTCCGAGTCTTGGCACCGCCCCAACATCTCGTGCAATCGGCCACGGCCAGCCTCGCCAAATTACTCTGGTTTGAATCCCAGGGGTTAACCCAGGGGGCCAGCTATTTTTGCCATCAAGCGGATTGGTTAAGTTGCTTACTCCACGGCAACTTTGGCCTGAGCGATTACCACAACGCCCTCAAACTCGGCTATGACGTCGAAAATCTGGGTTATCCTTCCTGGTTACAACAGCATCCTCTGTTTCATTTACTGCCCCAAGTGCAAACCCCCGGTGCTGGGAAACAGAAGATTTTAGCGACGGTGGCTCGGCGGTTTGGGGTCAATCCCCACTGTCAAATTTGCGCCGGAACCACCGATAGCATTGCGGCCTTTATTGCCAGTGGTGCCCAGGAAATTGGGGAAGCAGTGACCTCCCTCGGCTCCACGTTGGTGCTGAAATTGTTAGGCGATCGCCCGATTCAAGACCTGGCCGCCGGGGTCTATAGTCACCGGTTTGGTCATCTGTGGCTCGTGGGTGGCGCTTCAAATACAGGCGGTGCTGTGCTCAAACATTATTTTGATGACACACAACTGCAACAACTCAGTGCCACTATTAATCCCCACCAGGACAGCGGCTTAAATTATTATCCGTTGCTACGGCCTGGTGATCGCTTTCCGATTAATGACCCAACTTTGCCACCAAAATTAACCCCACGGCCTGAAGACCCCCGCCAGTTTTTGCAAGGCCTCTTAGAAGGCATCGCCCGCATTGAAGCCCAGGGTTACCAAAAGTTACAGGCCCTAGGAGCGCCTCCCGTGAGCACTGTCTTTACCGCTGGTGGTGGGGCAAAAAACCCAATCTGGACACAAATTCGTGCCCGTTACCTCCGTTGTTCAGTGCTTATTTCACCCCAACCAGAAGCCGCCTATGGGAGCGCTCTCCTCGCCCAACGGGGACTGCCCAGAGCCTAATCGTGGAAGCCGGGATTCCAAATGCCGAGATAAAGGCGATCGCTATCGTTGCGTTTAATTTGGCCCCGGTGGTTGGCCGTGGTGAAGGATTGGGAACTGCTATCGCGGTTGTAGACACTAGCCACCGCTTGGTTCACTTCCGGGGGCACGCCTTCGGGCAAGAGGCCACCCAGGGTTTGTTGGATCACGCTGAGGTCAGTCCCCACGGGAAAAGTGATTTCCGTCTGGGCTAAGGTGCCCGTTGTGTTATCAACGATGTAGCCGAGGCTGACATTCGCCGGGCCATAGTTGCGATACAAAATCGCCGTACTATCACCCCAAAAGCCAGGCCGTTGATCGGTGGGGGGCACAGCAATAATTTGGGGAATGGCGGCGCCGGGAGTCCCCACGGGAATTAACGGAATTTCTCCGGGACTGGGAGTAGGTTCTGGGGTCGGTTCTGGCTCCGGCTCCGGCTCTGGAATGGGTTCGGGTTCTGGCTCTGGTTCTGGAATGGGTTCGGGTTCCGGTTCCGGCTCTGGGGTCGGTTCGGGTAGGGGAGTCTCAAGAACAGGCGAATTGCTCTCTGTGTTCAAGGCTGGATCTTCGGGGAAAGTTTGAGGTTCAGGCGATCGCCCGACAAGGGCAAAGGTCAACCAAATTCCCGCACTGATGCCAATACCGCTAAACAAAACCGTGAGAATCGCCAAACGCCAACAGCCACCATTTTCTGTTTCCTGGGGTTGGGCGGCGGTGGTGCTTGTCGGTAATGTGGTACGTCTTGCCACGGGGGGCGACCCCACAACCCGCGTGGCGGTGGTTTGATTGCCATTAACTACAGGAGCCGGAGCCGCCGCAGTGCCCACTGCATTCCGGAGAGCATTTAACATTGCCTGGGCCGTGGGAAAGCGATCGCGGGGATGGAATTTCACCGCCTTCGCAATGACTTGACCCAATGGCGTTTGCAGATAGGGAAAATCCTGCTGCCAAATCAATTCCCCCGTTTGGGGATCGTTGGGAAACTGTTGGGGAGATTGGCCAGTGAGGAGAAAAATCGCCGTAAACCCAAGGCCATACAAATCACTGGAATAGACGGGACGCCCGGTGCCCTGTTCGGGGGCCATGTAGCCGGGGGTGCCGATCGCCACAGAGACGGGCTGGCTCAAGTCCAGGTGAATGGCGGTGGTCAGGGCTTCCTTGACGGCCCCAAAGTCAATTAAAACAGGTTTGCGATCGCTACTGCGCAGAATAATATTTTCTGGCTTAATATCCCGGTGAATGATGTATTGGTCATGAACCAGTTGGAGGACAGGCAACAAGTCCAGCAAAATTTGTTGTACCTGGAGTGGGCTTAGGCTGCCCTGCTGTTTAACGATGTCCTGGAGTGTCAGCCCATCGATCCATTCTTGCACCAAATAAAATCGTCCCTGCTCCTCAAAGTAGGCGTAGAGCTTGGGGATCTGATTATGTTTTTCCCCCAGGCCTTCGAGGATGGCGGCTTCCCGTTGAAAGCGTCGCTGCATCTCCTGGACCGTTTGGGGGCTGGTGGCCTGTACCTTGAGGGATTTCAGCACACATTGCCGTTGGGAGGGCAGTTGTAGGTCTTTCACCAAAAAGGTATCCCCAAATCCACCCTGTCCGAGGGTCTTCACGATTTGGTAACGGCCATTGATCAAGGAAGATTGCATAGGGATTTGGTTACGAAAAGGCGTGAATTTTATTTTACATTCCCCGTTTCTGAGTTGGCGATCGCCGATTACCGTAGCAGCCACTACAATTGCAAGCAGTTTCTTTGCGCCCCCAAGCGGGCGTCCCTGCCATGACCCAGCCGTTCCATCCCCCATCAGAAAAACTCAACCTATCGACAAAAATTGCCTTTGGGGCGGGCGATATTGGGCCAGCTCTCACGGCAAATGTCTTGGTTTTCTTTCTGCTTTACTTTTTTACCCAGGTAGCGGGTTTACCACCGGGCCTGGCGGGGAGCATTTTGATGATCGGCAAAATTTCCGATGCCATCAATGATCCGATTGTGGGGGTTTTGAGCGATCGCACCCGTCATCCCTGGGGCCGACGCTTGCCCTGGATGCTGGGGGGAATTGTTCCCTTTGTCTTTGTCTTTTTTGGGCAGTGGTTGGTTCCCCAATTGAGCGAAATTGATCAAGTGAATGATTGGTTTTTGTTTGGCTACTACATCGTGATGGGGATTTTATTTAATCTGGCCTACACAGCGGTCAATTTGCCCTATGCCGCCCTCACTCCAGAGTTAACCCAGGATTACCACGAACGCACCAGCCTCAATAGTTTTCGGTTTAGTTTTTCCATTGGCTCTAGTATTTTTTCGCTGATTGTGGCGCGGTTAATCTTCCAAGCTTATCCCGATGATCCCCTAAAGCAATACAGTCTCCTGGGTCTGGTTTGTTCAGTGTTTGCGGGCTTGGCGCTGTTGTGGTGTACGTTGCGGCTCCAAGAGAAGGGGCGATCGCCAATCCTAAACCCTCGGCAACGACAGCGATTGGGTCAAGGGTTATGGGGAATGGCTGGGGTGAGTGGCCTGGCTGGGTTGGGGTTGCTCCAGGGGCCAATTTTATGGCCATTTTTGTTTATTTCTGCGGGGCTATTGCTGGCGGTGGCGGGTTGGACATTCGTGCGCTCTGTGCCGGAACCCCATTTAACAGTACCTTTGGCTGAACAAACGGATCTTGCGGCCCCGATTCCCTTCCGGGAGCAACTGAAAATTGCCTTTAGTAACAAACCCTTTCTCTTCGTGATTGGGATCTATCTGGCCTCTTGGCTGGCGATTCAATTAACCGCTTCGATCTTGCCCTATTTCGTGATCAATTGGATGGGCTTACCAGATGCGATGTTTCCCAATGTGGCTCTGGCGGTGCAGGGAACAGCCCTGGTGCTTTTATTTGTGGCCAGCGCCCTCAGTCAACACTTAGGGAAAAAAACGGTGTATTTTGGGGGCGTTTTCCTATGGATTATTGCCCAGGTGGGGTTATTTTTCCTACAACCGGGACAAATCGGTTTAATGTTTGCCTGTGCAATCTTGGCCGGCTGTGGGGTTTCGGTAAGCTATCTGATCCCCTGGTCGATGGTTCCCGATGTGATTGAACTAGATGAACTCACCACCGGACAACGGCGGGAGGGGGTCTTTTATGGTTTTATGGTGCTCCTCCAGAAAATTGGCTTGGCCATTAGTTTATTTCTGGTGGGTCAGGCCCTGGCCTGGGCTGGTTTTGTTGAATCTGTGCCGGGCCAAGCGCCCCCGGTGCAGCCTGATTCTGCTCTCTTGGCAATCCGCTTGGCGATCGCCCCCTTACCGACCCTTGCGCTTATCATTGGCTTAGGACTCGCTTACTTTTATCCCATCACCCAGCAATACCACGAAGAAATTCGTCTCAAACTCGCTGAACGACGCGTTGATCAAGCCTAGTTGCAGCGGCGATCGCCCCACAAAGTGCATCAGTAAATAGGCGGCACAACTAAGACTGGGCAACACACAAAAATTCCCACTTAAAATCAAGAGCCATGACAACCACACTTTTTACCGCCCCCCGCACCCTCTTACAAATGATTGCCACTGGTGCAGTATTTGTGTCCGGATTCTCCGCCAATGCCCTTCCTACCACCGCTTCCCCTTTAACCGTAAGCCCCGCCCAGGATGCAACGTCCCTATTTTTTGAAGATTACACCTGGTGCGACGCAAAAATGCTGGGGGAATTCTGGGGAGAAGGCCCCGGTAATGCCAAGGTCAGTGCCGGCAAACTCCTCCAGGATGGTGACTATCAAACCGTTGAAAGTAAATTAACGGCGGCCCGGGACTATTACGGTGGCCAAGGTCTTTGCAACTATACCGACGAAGGCTTTAGCTATGAAGATATGGTTGTCGTCGCTGAATATTGGGATGTGTCTGTGACTGAAGCAAAAACAACCATCGCTGACAAATTGGAATGGGGCTTACCGGGTGTTGCCCATGACATCGTTGAGATGGCCTACGCCGAGCAATCCCACTATGATCCCACCGCGATTGTCGAAACCATCGCCTTTGAGAATTTGAATCGTGATGGCCACACTTTGGGTTATTTTGTCCAACGGGCCGATGGTCTATGGGTCGAGCTTACTGCTGCCGGGGAAGAAATTTTTTACTTCAATGAAATTGAGCGGGATCCGTTGGTGGTGACCCTCTTCGACGCTTCACGCAATATGGAAATTCATTTGGACTATCATTTCAATCAAATTCAATATCGCTATTCTTCCGATCCGGGTGCGCCCCAGCCCCTCTATGCGATGGGTTTCTAAGCGGCAATCGTCTTGGGAGGTGAGCCATCATCTCCCACATTTTTTTTGATAAACATCGACGACAACAGACAAGGGCCGAGGCGCAAAAACTGTGATTACTCTAGATTGGAAAATTGGCTTTGAAATTGAGTTATTGGCACCATCAGGAAGCAGTCGTCAGGAGCTAGCAGCGGCGATCGCCACTGCCCAGGGGGGGCAAGTCCATCGCTTTTTTCACCCCCAATCGGAACCCAGCAAAGTACCGGGTAAACCAGTCTTCCACAATTTAACCCTCGGCTTTGAGATCCGAGATCCCCAGCAACGGATGATCGCCCAATGTGTCGATGATCTAACGTTACAAAAAGACTTGAATCGCCAGGCCAAACCCCAGGCAGGTTGGTATCGCATTGTCAGTGATGACGAGCGTCTGCTGCGTTTGATTGCCCGTCAGACCGAGGCTAAAGCCCCTTTAGAAACCGTGATGGAACCTATCGGCGATTTGTTTGGCACGGTACCAGAACCGGGGCCAGGGGGGATGCGGCGGGTGAATGATCAAAGCGGGGCATCCGTGGCGATCGCCGCCCCACTACCCGGAGAACGAGAACGTCCCTGTGAATTGATTACAGCGCCCCTGGAGACAGACCACGAGCATCAATTAGAAACCCTATTATCCTTAGCGCGGCACCTAAAATTTACAGCTCCCGTTGAAGGCGCAACTCACCTTCATTTTGAGGCGACGCCCCTCCAGTCAGCCCCGGCGATCGCCAATTTAGTGAATCTGTTGTGGCGCTATGGGGCTATTCTCAAAACTCTTATGGGCACGAATCCCCATTGTCGTCGCCTCGGCCCCTGGCCCGAAACCCTTTTCACCACCGTGAACCAGCCGGAATTTCGACAACTTCCCTGGCCCGCCGTCCAGCAGCAACTCCATCGCCTCAAGCTGACAAAATATTGTGATTTTAATTTGGTGAACTGCATCAATGCCCTACCCTACAAAAACACGATTGAGGTGCGGATTCTCCCCGTTTGGCTAGAGACAACGCCAATTCTTCAGGCCGCTTCTTTATTTACCGCCGTTTTACATTTGGCTGCTCAGGGAGAGGCGATCGCCCCAGGCCCCCCAGAAAAATATACCCGTGCGAATGTCCAAGCTCTTTTGCAGCAACTGCAACTGGATACAGAGCAAATTGATCTTTGGTTGCAACAGGTGCCCCAAGGCAAGGCCCGGAAAAAAGGTTTTCAGTAATTTCAACGATGGAACCCTTAGATTAAGCGCTATCGCTAGGGCGACAAAGGCTGACCGCACTGGGTACAAAAGCGATCGCCTGCGGTAATGGCTTGACCACATTGGCCGCAAAACCGTTTTGGCTTATTATTTGCTGTCGAATTTGCTGCTGGCGTCGGTTGCTGCTGGGCCGGCTGATTCAGATCATCGATCCGCATCTCCATATTGCCCAGGCGCATTTCCATCGGCTTCATTTTCATTTCCATGTTGCCCATTTTGAGTGGGGGCAGGGGTTCTAAAGGCGACATTGGCTCCGGAGATTTCGCCGCCGTTTGCTCTAAAGGCAGCGATTGGGCATCCTGTAAATTGAGGGGTTGTTCACAAAGGGCGATCGCCTGGCCTTGTACAGTGATTTGCGTCGTTTTTGTCGCGCTAAAAACCGTGATCACCGTGATTCCGCCCGCTTGCATCACCGTTGGTTGTGCCGTCCAGGTGCCCGTTAGGTAGCGGTTTGTGCTTTGTTGTTGTTGTCCGGGGCCAGTTTGACTGAGGGTAACGACCGTATAGGAACCTTGGTTCGCCAAATCAAGCCGTTGCCCAGAACCGAGATAACAGACGTAATTCATGGGGAAACTCCAACAATAATTTGCAAAAATAATGCTCGCGCAGCTTGGAAGATATGCGATGATTAACGTGACAGCAACTGGCTTTTGTCGTCCATATCCTGACAGGTTACGCTCGGCCAACCCAAAATTTTTTCTGTGAATCCCATCAGGTCAAACGAGGTCATCAAGATTGACGTATTGTTTAGGAATCTTAGTTCGCCAGGGTTTTATTCTCGCCGCCGATTCACGCACCAATGCGGGGGTTGATTACGTTTCATCCTATCAAAAGTTATTTGATTTTTCCTGCCCAGGGGAACGGGTGCTTATTCTCTGTACTTCGGGAAATTTATCCATTACCCAAGCCATCACGTACCAACTAGAACAGGAGATTCGCAGTGGTACGCCCCACAATCTCCATACGATTCCTAGTCTTTATGATGCCGCCCGCTACATTGGCAAAAAGACTCGCCAACTGCAACAGGAAGATCGACCTTGGCTCGAAAAGGATCACATTGATTTCCAGTGTAATTTTCTCCTCGCTGGGCAAATTGCCGGGGCACCACCGGAGCTTTTTCTCATCTATAGCCAAGGAAATTGTATTCGCGCGACCCCAGAGACCCCTTATCTACAGATTGGCGAAACGAAGTATGGCAAACCGATCTTGGATCGTACCCTTTCCTATGAGTCTTCTTTAGATGCGATCGCCAAATCAGCCCTCCTCTCCATCGACTCCACAATGCGTTCTAACCTGTCTGTGGGGCCTCCCATCGATATGATTTCCTATGCGGTCAATAGCCTCAAAATCCAGCACCGTTTGCGGTTAGAAGCCCGCGACCCCTACTTACTCAAAATTCGTCGCTATTGGGAAAATGCCCTCAAGCAAGCCTCCGAAGCAATGCCAGGGGTGGAATGGAACCGGGACTTTAATCAGCAGGATCAAGATCCGGCAAGTAACGGGACAGATTTCCTTGAGTGACGCAATCGGGAGTATTGTTTGTCATCCCTAATCACGATACAGACGCTAATTCTTTCGTCTGGCCATGCAAACTAGAGACACGTTCAAGATTGCCTTCGATCACGTCACAAAGCTCGTCTAAGGGCAGATCATTAACATCAAAACCAAAGGGATTTTCTAGCTCCCGGGCGACTTCTTCAACGCCCAGTAACAGGAAGCTAACCACAGCCACAATCGGAATCGCCCACCAGGTCATCTCAGGCACCAAGCGGAACGGTAAACCAAAACAATAAATTAAAATCAAACGTTTTAAATAGACACGATAGGTAATCGGAATTGGGGTGGTTAAAATTCTTTCGCAACCACTCACACTGTCCGTGAGATTATTCAGCATACCGGTGGTCATATTTAGCTGCGCATCCCCAAAATTTTTCAGCTTGAGTTGCTGATGTAGATAGGTGCGTAACCAAAATTGAATATCAAGGGGGCGATTTTTTGAGTCTTTCAGTTGCGCGACCTGCTCCGGCTCGACCAATGCTTCTAGTCTGTCGTTTACTTGGTCTCCCCGTAGGTGCAACTTGGTGGCGATCGCAAAAGCAAGCAGTAGATTTAAAGCCTGTTTTTTGCCCTGTATTTCTTTTTCTGTTGAGGTCGTAATCCCAATCAAAATTTCCTGGGCAAGGTTACGGATATTCACAACGATTCCTCCCCATGCTTTTCGCCCTTCCCAAAAACGCTCGTAGGATGTGTTAGTGCGAAAAACGATGAGCAAACCCAGAATCAGATTGTAAATAACATTTGTGGTCAAATCTCCCAGTTTTTCAAGATAGATAGGCAAACCCTGAAGGTAGATAAATGTCAATGCTGCAGTCAAAATACAGAAAAAAAGGATGCGCGGCAAAATCATAGACAAGACAGCCCCCTTGACCTGAAAGATAGTACTGAGCCAATCGGGTTTATCCAGTTTGTCAGAGGTAATCATCGGTATCTAAAGTAATTTTTTGTGTGAGTCAACAAATTAAATATTCGGTTTTCAAATCAGATTTTTAAGTATCATCTCCTGCAGGTAATTGGTTGGGAAAATAATCATTGTATTTATCCTGATTGTAATAATATAAAGTGCGAATAGGATAGGGGATATTAATATCAGCTGCGTCGAATACTTCTTTGATCTTAATAATTGCTAGGGTTTGGACGCGACGGACTTCTTTTTGTTTAGGCGTTGTCCAATAACGTACAACAAAGTCAATCGAACTATCGCCAAAACTGACGAGATCAATTTCGGGGGCAGGCTGCGCCAAAACCCCATCCAAATTACTGATGGTTTCCTGCAATAAATCCTTGGCCATCGGTAAGGGCGTATTGTAATCTACCCCCACGCCGAGATCAGTGCGCCGATTAGGATAAGCTGTTTTCACCATCACCGCATCAGTAAACACACTAGCATTGGGTAGCAAGACTTTTTCTCCTTGATAGGTGCGAATGCTCGTAGTCCGGATGCTGATATCTTCAATGATACCTTGGTAATCACTGACTGCAATTTCGTCACCAATGCGAAAAGGCTCTTCAACCAATAAGATAATACCCGCAAAAAAGTTTTTGACGATATCCTGAAAGGCAAAACCAATCGCAATGGAACCCACCCCTAAGGTGGCCACAATATCTCCTAAGCTCAAGCCCGGAAAGGCGATTACGCAGGCAAATAAAACACCTAAAACCCACGTCCCCACATAAACGCCTTTGTCGGCCAGAATTTGTAATGAATGATTTTTGATTGTTTTATTCGTGATTTCTTTTGTTATCTTCTGGGAAATTTCCGAGCAATATTTCGTTAAAAATATAATAATGATTCCAGTCAATAAACCAGGAATACGTTGAATGCTAATGCTTAAAATGGCTTGAAGACTGTTAATAATAGTTTCTGTGATCTGGCTCATAAAATGCGAGGCTTTAATTTGGGATAAAAGTTGGCGCCATCAAGCGCATGACGCAACGAAAATTTTAGAATTGGCAACAATGCCATCAGTAATTGAAGAAAATAAAAGGTATTTTGCTCAAGTTAACTGAACCGCTTTTATGGTGAAAGCTTTCCGTAGAACTGTCAAGTTAACAGGGTTTGGCATACGAAAATGATTCGTCAATTTCATTGCTTGGCTTGATTGATGACAGGCCCTAGGGCATTATTGCGATTGAAATTGTGTTTGAGAAAAAAGCTCATCATCAACCAGACGAATATTGCAGACTAAGCTCGTCTGGGGTCTCCCCAAAGCACTCTGGATATCCCCCGAAACCGGGGCCGCCCAGGGAGGTTCTCCTGTTGCTGCGACGACGATGTGATCATCTGTGACCGCTAATCCTAAGGTCGGATCAAAACCGCGCCAGCCTCCCCCCGGCATATAAACTTCTCCCCAGGCATGGAGTTCGTGTTGGGTTGTGGTTTTATCGCCCCGTTGGTAACCACTCACAAACCGGGCTGCTAGGCCGACGACTCGACAGGCCTCAACCCACAGCAAGGCAAAGTCGCGACAAGTCCCTGTCCGCTGGCTAAGGGTGACCCCAGGAAGTTGGGGTGCTCCCTCAAGGCGATGGATATAGCGACAATCTTCATAGATGCGCTGGGTCAGTTGGCTCACAAAGAGGCCGGCATTCCCTTCTACTTGGTGCAAGAGATCCTGGGCTAACTCCACGACGCGGGGATGGGGAGTGGTGAGTTGTCGGTAGGGATACAGTCTGAGGGCGAGGGAACTGGGGTAGTCCCAGGGACAGGCGATCGCCCAGGGAGCCATCAGGTAATCGAAAGGATTCTGACAGACGACTTCCACCTCTGCTGTTGTGACGAACTTTAGGGATTGCACAGGTTTGGGGTCAAACCAGAAGCGATCTGCCACATTGCCATCTGGGTCCAGGAGACGGGTGTGTTGCCGGGGTAAAGGGTCAACCTCTAAGTGAAACTGCCGGAGCCGTTGCTGGCCATCGGTGCGTGGACATAATTTGACACAATGACTGCCCAGTTCTACGGGATGACTATAGGTGTAGAGGGTCGAATGGGTAATCTGATAGCGCACAACACAGGCCTAAAAAAGTAAACAGTCAATTCAAACTAAACCGCCAGGGGGACAGCGATGAAATCTTCATAAATATCCTGACCAACGCGATTCAATTTACTCTGAAGATCGTCAAGAAATTCATGGAGGCCCTGGTCAAAAATTTCATCCATCGTCATGTAGTCCAACGCAGAACAGAGGCGACCAAGGGAGCGCTCACTAGAGCAACTCCAGCTCCCAACGGGAGTCCCGGCAATGCAATGGAGAGATTTTTGGGCTTCGAGCAACGAAAAACAAATCGACCGGGGAAACTGTGCATCCAAGATCAAAAAGGCGGCTACATTCTCTGGGGTAATCCGATGTTGGCGTTTGCGGTACATCTCGTAGGCACTGGCAGATTTGAGCAGGGCAATCCACTGTAAATTATCTAAAGGACTCCCCACATCCTGCAAAGAAGGTAAAAGGATAAAGTATTTCACATCAAGGATTCGCGCTGTTTTATCTGCCCGCTCCAGGAGACGCCCCAACTGGCCAAAGTGCCAGCCTTCATTGTGGGACATCGTCGCTTCCATAATGCCCGCGAACAGATGACTCCCCATGCGAATGGCGGGATAAAATTGATAACGCTCTTCTAGGGTCATGGGCTGACTCGCGGCCCGTTGTACTGTGTGATAAAGCTCGTTGAGCTGTTCCCACATTTCAGAAGAAATATTGGCCCGGACAGCGTGGGCATTTTCCCGCGCCCGTTTGAGGCAGGACACAATTGAACTGGGGTAGTTCTGATCAAAGGTTAAAAATTGCAGGACATTTTCGCTGGTGGCTTCGCCATAGGACTCGCGGAATAGAGCAGAATCTCCTGTGGTGGTGATCAGGGCTTGCCAATAGTTGGTGGTGGTTGTGGTATCTAGCAGGAGGGTTAAATTGACCTCCACAAAGCGGGCGACATTTTCGGCCCGTTCGACGTAACGATTGAGCCAATAAATAGAATCAGCAACACGACTCAACATGGTGGATCTTTACTCCTCGAATTTGCTTAGGGATAGGGTGTAGTAGGGAGTTTGCAGTTTGGCGTAATTTTTTTAGGCGGCCTTGGTATTAATCACCCAGGTATCTTTGCTGCCGCCCCCTTGGGATGAGTTGACGACTAGGGAGCCTTGTTTGAGGGCGACACGGGTCAGGCCACCGGGGTTAACATAGGTGCGATCGCCACCGTTGAGGATAAAGGGCCGCAGATCCACATGGCAGCCGACAAATGCGCCATCAATCAAGGTCGGGACTCGCGATAAACATAATGTGGGTTGGGCGATATATTTTCTGGGGTTAGCTTTGATATAGCCTTTAAATTGTTCCCGTTCGGTGGGGCTGGCGTGGGGGCCGACCAACATCCCATAACCCCCGGAGGCATCGGTGGCCTTCACCACAAGCTCGTCTAAATGGTTCAACACATGGGATTGTTGTTGGGGATCTTCACAAAAATAAGTCTCGACATTGGGCAAAATTTGGTCTTCGCCGAGGTAGTAGCGGATCATCTGGGGAACGTAGCCGTAAACCATTTTGTCATCGGCGATCCCTGTCCCTGGGGCGTTGGCGATCGCCACCCGTCCTTGGCGGTAGACTTCCATCAGGCCCGGCACCCCAAGCACTGAATCCGAGCGGAAAACGAACGGGTCTAAAAAGTCATCATCAATGCGCCGATAAATCACATCAATCCGTTGCAATCCCTTGGTGGTGCGCATCTGTAAATAACCATCCACCACGACCAGATCGCGGCCTTCGACCAACTCACACCCCATTTGCTGGGCGAGGTAAGAATGTTCAAAATAGGCAGAGTTGTAAATGCCCGGTGTCAGCACCACAACGCAGGGATCGGCAATGTGATCGGGGGCCAAATTCATTAACAGATTCAGCAGTTGCCCCGGATAGTCATCGACGGGTTGAATCTTTAGGGTATTAAAAAAGCTCGGAAAAAGACTTTTCATCACCCGACGATTTTCGAGAACGTAGGAGACCCCGGACGGACAGCGGAGGTTATCTTCGAGGACGTACCATTGACCCTGGCGATCGCGCACCAAATCAGTACCCGTAATGTGACACCATTTACCCTTGGGGGGTTTGAGGCCGATGCAGGGTTTTAGGTAGCCCGACGCTGATTCCACCACATGGCGCGGAATCACTTGATCCTTGATAATGCGCTGTTCATTGTAAATATCGTCAAGGAAATGATTTAACGCTTCGATGCGCTGTTGTAAGCCTTTTTCGAGCCAATCCCACTCCGTCTGGGCAATAATCCGGGGAATCACATCAAAGGGAAAAATCCGCTCCGTCCCCTGGTTATCGCTGTAAACATTGAAGGTCACGCCCAACTTGAACAACATATTTTGCGCAGATTTTTGTTGTTGTTCCAGAACGTTGAGGGGGAACTTGCCAATATGCTGAATCAACGCCGCTGCGGCTGGTCGTGGTATCCCCTGATCCGCAAAAAGCTCATCATAAAAATCTCCGGGGTTGTAACCTTCTAGACTATTTACCATGCCATTACCCTCGAACCTGCTGTGAAGTGGGGCCAAAGATCAAGCTACAGTTCAGGCGATCGCCAAACAGACCACTGCCTTCTGTGCTTAAATCGTCCCAGCTAGCTAGATGTATCAAGCATTGAGCGACTGAAGCTGTAACAAGTCATACAGCTACCAAAGACTTCACAAAAATCAAGCTTCCCAAAAGACACCCTTCTCGCTCGCTTAAACCCTAGTGGAATCTCCTCTGAAGCCAAAACTTTGACCTCTGCAACAAAAAAAGCCGAGGCGAAACCCCGACTTTCTAGTGTTTATTTTTTGCGATCGCCCGACGATTGACCGGAGACAATGCAGACCTTGATCGAAATTCTGGATTATTTGACGATGACCGATTTTAGATCAGCCACCCATGGTTGCTTGGGCAAGGCCGATAAAAAGTGGTATGCCGATGGCGATCGCCACAGGAGTACCGATGGCCGTAGACGAACCGATGTAAGCAGAAGGATTAGCAGACGGAATCCCAGCCCGTAAAGTAGGTGGCCCGGAGATGTCCGAACTAGACGCCGCAATAATCGCTAAGAGGGCAACACCACCAGGACTGAACCCCGTAGCATAGTGGGCGATCATGCCGAGACCAAAGGCAATAAACCCATGGAGTAGCGGCGCAATAAACGCATAGACAGCGTACCATTGAGCAACTTTGCGCAGTTCCCCAAGCCTAGACCAAGCTTCCATCCCCATCACCAGCATCAAAATCGAAAGGAAACCACGGAAGAGGGGCTCATAGAAACTTTCAAAGACACTTTCTGGCCGAGTCAATAAACCGAGAGCAAGACCGAGCAACAATGCTGATAGGGCAGAACCCTGGAGACTTTCCTTAACAATGGGCCAAATTTCAACCCGATTAGTAGCCTTACCACGCTTTTGACCCAGATATTCCTGCCTCGTGGTGGGATAAACGGGTTCACCAGAATATTCACCAGCGGCAACGGGTTGTTTGCTGAAATCATCGGCTTCAACCTCGCGCTGCTTGCTCTTATAAAGACTGGCTACAACAATCGCTGTCACCAGGGCGGGAATATCCATAAAAGGATAAAGTGCCGCTGCCCAAGGTTCGTAGAAAACACCTTGCCCTTCCATAACCGTGATTCCAGCAGCAAGGGTCGAACCACTCACTGCCCCAAACAAGCCGGCAGTTGCCACTGCATCTACGGTCCTAATACCTGGCAGTTTCGCTAAGGTAAAACGCCCAATAAAAACGATCAGAATGCCCATGAGTACAGCAAATAACGCAGGCAAGAGCATCTCCGTGATATTGGCATTACGAATCGCAATACCGCCGCTCAAACCGACTTTGATGAGCAGCATAAAAACGATGAACTTATACACTGCATCGGGGATTGTAAGTCGGCTACCGAAGGCAGCAATGACAATACCGCCAATTAAAAAGCCGAGCGTTGGGGACTGCAACTGCGACCCAAATTTCGTCAAAAAATCGGACAAAAAATCCACTAATACCTCCTTCCGCTTCCTCCCATGAAGAGCGGTAATTGTGAGCTTTGAATAGTAAGGCTGCAGGGCTTCACACCTACAGCGCGGGTACGATGCGAAAATCTGTTATCGGGCTTTTATAGATTTAGCTCTATTAACACCCAAATTTCTATGTGCTTAAGTCTATCTTGAATTGCGCAGATTTTTACGTTTTTCAGCCTGGATTTGATACGCAATGTCAAATTTAATTCATAAGTTTTTCTTTTCTATTGTCTTCATTGCTCCTAGTTAAGGTGAATGGTGTTCAAGTAAATGGCGATCGCCTATTGTTTGTGCAACCAAACAATCCTTTGATTTACTTCTCGCTGTATCGAGTGCCTCCAAGGGGAGAATTAGTCCACTTGCAAAGCAGGAGACTGTTCAGGTGCAGGACTTTCTAAAGGGGGACTGTAAGGGGCAATGTTCACCCAGATAACAGAAAGCAGTAAACCAACCCCACAACCGATCAAAAACATCCAACCGTGGGAAGGCTCTAAAACACAAAGTAAGCGGCGGTCACTACCATACACTTGCACTACCCACCCCTCATCTGCATTTAAGGTGGGTTGCGATGGTCTCGCGTCAAATTTTTTCATTGCTTTTTACTCCATGCTGTTTGTATGTATTTCCGAACAATCACGTGCCCGTTTAAAACAGAGAACGTAGCCAACAACCACCAATGCAATATCCATGGCGACTTCAAGTTAAATTTTTAAAATAGTTGAGTAAGCCCAATCCATAGAAATAAGTCTATGGATTGAGTGAATGCCATGTTTTTTAGTCTATACAATACCGGGTCAACAAGTGGCCTTTTTTGTCAAAAATCGCCTTAAACTTGCTGAATCTTTTGATAACCTAAGCTTATGAATTGAGCCTAAATCCCTGGATCTGTGTTTGTGAATTGGGTCAAATTACAAAGCCAACATCCGTTAGAAAAATATCTGTTGTGATGAGGGTGATTCTCAAGGGCTGGCTTGTCGTTAGACGATGAATTAGGATTTGACGGGTTCCATTGCAAACAGCGTTAAAACCAGTGATTAAAAGGCGATCGCGGCACTAAAGGGATAAGCGTTTTTTATAAAATGCTTCGATTAATCTAAATCAATCCTTTCCAATAGAGGGTATCCTTTGGCATAGACTTAAAGGTATGGTTTAAGACAAAACCATAGAGTCTTGTCTTTGATTGTCGCAACCCATATTTTTAATAGAAAAGCGACAATTTTTTTCGACTCGCCATACATCACGCGTCAAGAGGAACCCCCCATGACTCAGCAAGCCATTAAGCTCGTCATCGTTACGGAAAAATTATTACTCAAAAAAATCGCCAAAATTATCGATGGTGTTGGAGCAACCGGTTACACGGTGGTGCCTGCCGGCGGTAAAGGGAGCCGCAACGTGCGCTCATCGGGACAACCCAACGTCTCTGACACTTCCTCGAATGTAAAAATTGAGGTATTGACCGCTAGTCGAGAGATGGCTCTAAAGATTTCGGATGAGGTTGCCGCCCAGTTTTTCGATGACTATTCAGGGATCACTTACATCTGCGACGCGGAGGTACTGTACGCGCACAAATTTTAGGCTAACTTCCCTAGTGCTGAATATTGCAGAAAACCCTGTCAGTCACAGCTAATCGTTCCCTCATCAAACGTCATCACCACAGTCAAGCCCTCTACAGCGACGGACAGCAGCAGTGCTCCACACAACCGTAGGGGGTTTTTTAATGTCAAGGATCAAGTGTGGTGTTTCTTCTTTGATTTTCTTGATCTCATCAGTGTTACGGACATCAAATTTTCTGAGATCATCTTGGGCAAGGAAAGATAATCTAATCGGTAAGTTCGACTACCCTTAAGGGTAAAATAGGGTCAAAAGTCTTTATTTCACGAGCCGCATCTCTAAAATTTTCGTTTTTCTAGTGCCGTGCCCCATCCGCAAACCCTTGTTAATCCGTGATTATTCTGACCTTACTTCATCCCATCCAAGCTACTCCGATGCAAAATTGGTCTTTTGAGACCGAAACCACGATCAGTATTGGCCGTTCAACTGATAATGATGTGGTTCTCTACAGTGCAGTCGTTTCTCGCCACCATGTTGAACTGCGATTGGAGGGGGAAGAGTGGTCAATTGTTAATCTCGGCACCAACGGTACTTATATAGAGGATCAACGGGTCGAGCAATGTGTGGCTAAGGATGGTTTGATTTTCCGTTTGGCAACCTCTGGGCCAAAAATTCTTGTGCGCATCCAAGGGAAACAACTCAGTGAAGGGGAAGCGGCAAGCAAGGAACAACGCTTGAAAAAGTCCTCTAACCCAGATCCGTCCCGGGAAACCTTCGCGCAATTCTAATGCGTAATCTTAAATTTATTCGATAATATTTGCAGCCGTCGATCCGTCCGGATTCGCTGGCTTGCTGAGGGTGGCGATCGCCGTTTTGGTGAGCTGTTTTAGGGCCTCTAAATCGAGGTCAATTTGGGGAGTATCTGTACTTAACCACAGCAGATATTCCACATTTCCGGCGGGGCCAGTGATCGGCGAATAGGTCAGCCCTTGGGGGTGCCAACCGAGTTTTTGGGCGGCTTCTAGTACCGAAAAGATCGCTTGGGCCTGGGCCTGGGGATCGCGAACAACGCCATTTTTTCCTACCTGGGCGCGTCCCACTTCAAATTGGGGTTTAACCAACAGGATCACTTCCTTCGGCTCATCCAGAAGACTCCAGAGGGTAGGCAAAACCTTCGTCAGGGAAATAAAAGATAAATCCATCACCCCTAGGGTTGGTCTTTTTGTACTTTCTGGGTAGAGATCGCCTGGGGTCAAATGGCGAAAATTGGTGCGCTCCCGGAGGATCAGCCGTGGATCTTGGCGGATCTTCCAGGCGACTTGGCCATAGCCCACATCAATGCCATAAACCTGTTGGGCACCGGCTTGTAAGAGGCAGTCGGTAAAGCCACCGGTGGAAATCCCGCCATCTAGACAAATGCGATCTTTGACTGTGATTTGAAAGTGGGCGATCGCCTTGGCTAGTTTTTCGCCTCCCCGGGACACAAAGGGCGGTTTCGCCTGGACTTCAATGTCCACATCCGCAGGAACCAAAGTGCCTGGTTTATCTACAATCTGCTGTTTTACTTTGACTTCTCCGGCCCGGATTACCCGTTGGGCCTGTTGCCGAGACTCGCACAGTTTACGCTCCACCAACAGGAGGTCTAATCGTTGTTTGGCCAAAGTTTTTCTTCCCCAATGCCACCGCTGCTGTTTTAGTCTACTGGGTGTCTGGTGCTTTCGGGAATGACGGGGTCAGGACGACCGGAAACCGTTGAACTCGATACAATACAAAAATTGTCCAGTTTAGCTTTCAAGAAAATCACGAAATCATTATGGCGATCGCAGTGGATTTTGGGACGAGCAATACCCTAGTGACCCGGTGGAATGCCGCCAAAGGAGCCCCAGAAATTCTCCCACTCCAGGGTCTTTCCCAACGCATTTCCCCGAATCCACCGCTGATCCCCAGCCTTTTGTACATCGAAAATGCCGCCGACCAAAAAGTCGTTATCGGTCAAGCCATTGGCGATCGCGGTTTAGATCGCGCCCCCGATCCCCGCTATTTCTGTAACTTTAAACGGGGCATTGGTACAGCAATCCAAGGTTTTTTACCGGAACTAGATGGCGAAAAAATCACCTTCGAGAAGATGGGGGAATATTTCCTCAACGGTATTTTTGCCCAACTCAAAGCCCAGGATGAACCCCTTGATAGCCTCGTTTTAACCGTGCCAGTCGATAGTTTTGAAGCCTACCGGAGTTGGCTGAGTCGGCTTTGTGAGCAGTTGCCAGAACTCGAAAAAATTCAGCTTTTGGACGAACCCACCGCCGCCGCCTTGGGCTATGGAGCTTTGGCCGAAGATTTAAAAAGAGTTCTCGTAGTGGATTTTGGGGGGGGAACCGTAGATTTTTCTCTCGTAGATCTCAACCTGGCCCAGGGCCAAAGCAAACCGACGGGCTTTATTTTGAAGTGGGGCCGCAAATCCTTTGCCGAAAGCAAAACCCAAAAGGTCAAAACCGCAAAAGTGCTGGCGAAAGCAGGTAAAAATCTCGGTGGTTCTGATTTAGATAATTGGCTTTTTGAACATTTCCAGACCCAACAAAATTTGCCCCAGGATGCCCTGAGTTTACGCTTAGTTGAACGGTTAAAAATTGCCCTCTCCCAAAAGACGAAGGCAACGGAGATTTATTACAACGACCAAACCTTTGAGAGCTATGAGTTAAGCCTGGGTCGGTCGGCCTTTGAGGAGATTTTAGAAAGTCAAGGCTTCCTTGCCCAGCTCGATGATTTGCTGGCCCAGGTCTTGCAACAGGCCCGCCGTAACGGTGTCGGCAAAGAGGACATTGAAGCGGTGTTGTTGGTGGGAGGCACGAGCCAAATTCCCCTAGTGCAAAGCTGGTTAGAGGGCTATTTCCCTACGGAAAAAATCAAACGGGATAATCCCTTTGGGGCGATCGCCTGTGGGGCGTTGCAGTTGGCCCAGGGATTTGAACTCAAAGATTTTCTCTACCATAGCTACGGCATCCGCTACTGGAATCGCCGCCATAACCGCCACGATTGGCAACCGATTATTAACCAAGGCCAGCCCTACCCGATGACAGAACCGCTGGAAATCACCCTAGGGGCGTCGATGGATCAACAGCCCAGCATTGAACTAATCGTTGGCGAACTGGGGGAGCAAAGTAGCGGCACGGAGGTTTATTTTGATGGCGATCGCCTCGTGACCCAACAACTAGGAGCCAACCAAACCAACGTCAAACCCCTCAATGACCGGGATGGGGCGCGCACCATTGCCAAACTGGATCCCGTGGGCTATCCCGGCACCGACCGCATTAAGTTGCAATTCCTCGTCGATGGCGATCGCACCTTGCGGGTCACCGTCGAGGATCTACTGCGCAATGTCACCCTCATTGAAAACCAAAAAGTTGCCGAGTTGAGTTAGCTGCCCATCCCCAGGACAGCCCTGCTAAAATCCATAGAAGCCCTTCAATCTCACAAAATCGATGAAAAATCCCCAACTCAAGAAGATGCGTCTCCTGGTCTCGAAATTATACCGACGCGGTTGGACTTTGTTTTTTGTCGGTTTAGTGACGGTACAACTGCTCCCCAGTCCGGCGATCGCCCTTACCCCCAAAGATTACAGTGAGTTAGAATTTCCTCCCCTACCCGAAATCACCCTCCCCGATTACGAACGCTACGAACTAGAAAACGGGATGGTGGTCTATCTCATGGAAGATCACACGCTGCCCTTGGTGGGGGGATCTATGGTCATTCGCACTGGCTCCCGCCTGGAACCCGCCGACAAAGTGGGCCTCGGCAGTATTACGGGCACTGTGATGCGCAGTGGGGGCACCCTCAAACATCCCGCTGACACCTTAAATAACATCCTTGAACAACGGGCCGCCAGCATTGAGACCAGCATCGGGGAAGCTTCTGGCAGTGCTTCTTTTAGTGCCCTCAAGGAAGATTTTGCACTCGTCTTTGATCTGTTTGCCGAAGTGCTCCAGCAACCTGCTTTCCCCCAGGACAAACTCGATCTCGCGAAACGACAAACCGCCGGAGGTATTGCCCGCCGTAACGATGAACCCGATGCGATCGCCGCCCGGGAATTTGACAAACTGATTTACGGTGCCGATAGTCCCTACGCCCGCACCGTCGAATATGCCACCCTCGATAACATTGACCGGGTCGATTTATTTAACTTCTACCGCAGCTATATCCGCCCTGACCAAATGATCCTCGGCATTGTCGGTGACATCGACGTAGAAGCTACCAAAGCAAAAATTGCCGCTAAATTTGGCCCCTGGCGTAACCCCAGTCCCAGTCCTGACCTTGCTCCACCCGCTGTCACCCAACCCGCCCAAAGTGGCGCTTTCCTCGTCGATCAATCCCAACTGACCCAAAGCAGCATTTTGATCGGCCACCAGGGGGGACAACTGAGTAACCCTGATTATCCAGAACTCTCTGTGATGAATGGTGTGATTAATGGCTTTGGGGGTCGACTTTTTAACGAAATTCGCTCCCGCCAGGGCCTCGCTTATTCTGTGTATGGCGTGTGGAGTCCCCGTTATGACTACGATGGTCAATTTATCGCCGGGGGATCGACCCGTACCGAGGCGACGGTGCCCTTTATCACGGCCATGAAAGGGGAAATCAAGCGACTACAAACGGAACTGATTACCCCCGCAGAACTCGCCTATGCCAAGGATTCGATTCTGAATTCCTTTGTCTTTAATTTTGAAGATCCAGGTCAAACCCTGTCTCGCCTCATGCGCTACGAGTACTACGGCTACCCGGAAGATTTTATTTTCCAGTACCAACGGGAAGTGGAAGCAACCACCATTGAAGATGTGCAACGGGTGGCCCAAACCTACCTCAAACCGGAACAACTAACGGTGTTGGTGGTGGGCAATGCCGCCGCCATGGATCCTCCCCTAAGCAGTCTGTTTGAGACGATTAAACCTGTTGACATCACCATCCCTGAGTAGGTGGCGTTGTGGTGCAACTGGTTGAAGAGCGGTCGATACAATTTCAGGTAGATGGGGGATTCTACCGGGCCCACAGCCGCATTGTGCGAGATTTAGGGGTATTAGCGGCGGCAGTCTATCGGCAAAATCAAGGGCAATTGCGGGTTCTAGATAGCCTATCAGCGACGGGGGTGCGATCGCTCCGATACTACCAAGAAGCCCAAGCCGATTGGGTCTGGGCCAATGAAGGAAACCCAGATCTCCTGGAGACATTGACCACGAATTTGCGGCGAATTCCCGCGGCCCAACGGTGCATTAGTGTGCTTTCCCTGCGGCAGCTTTGTTTGGAACGGTCTTTAATGGGCGATCGCTATGATCTGGTTGATTTTGATGCCTTTGGCTCTGGGTCAGCCTTCGTCCAGGATGCCCTCACCGTCACGACCCTGGGCGGATTGATGTACCTGACTAGCACCGATGGTCGAACCTACAGTGGTCGGGAACCGCAACGAGCCTTGCGACAATATGGGGCCTATGGACGATCGCATCCCGCCGTCCAGGAACAGGGCCTACGGCTCTTGCTAGGGAGCCTCGCGCAACAGGCAGCCCAGCGCAATTTCGGCATTGAGCCAATTTTTTCGTTGTTTTGGGGAGATACTTGCCGGATTATGGCCCGTTTGACCCGTAAACCTACCCTCACGGAGACAAACTACGGCTTTCTCGGCTATTGTCACCACTGCGGCACCTATGGCCTACCGACATGGCGTAAACTCTCCCAGGCGACCTGTGCCCATGACGATTTGCCCTTAACCCTCAGTGGCCCGATGTGGTTAGGCAAGCTGCACCACCCGGATTATTTACGGCAAATGTTAGCGATCGCCCAACGCTGGCACTGGCAGGATGTGGTTAAAGTTCTAGAAACGATGGCCTTAGAAAATGATTTACCCCCCTATTTTTTCCCGTTAAAAGAGATTGGTGCCCGGGCCAAAATCGATCTGCCAAAATTAGATTCGCTACTGAACAGTCTCCAGGCAGAAGGTTTCCAAGCCAGTCGCACCCACATTAATCCCCAAGCGCTAAAAACCGATGCGCCAATGGAAAAAATTAAGGCGATCGCCACCCAGTTAGGCGCATCTTAAATTGCCGTTTAACCTTGTAATCCTTAACTCAGTGTCGGGAGGATGTCACCCAAACTTTATTTGTTGTGAAATGTCCAAAAACTATTGTTACTGAGCCCGTTTTTTCTGGAGAAATTCGCTAGGCTAAAGCAGGGGAACCCCCAAAACCCCACCTGTGACGGAGAAGGCCCATGGTAGATCTTGCAGAAATTTCTTTAGTCGAAAATCGCGACTACACCCTCATCATCGATAAAAGTGGCAGCATGTACACTTGCGATCTGCCCACCTCTGACAAAACCCGCTGGGATGCAGCCCAAGACTCTACCCTTGCCCTTGCCCAAACCTGCGAAAAAATTGACCCCGATGGCATTACGGTCTACTTGTTTTCAGGGCGATTCCGGCGTTACGACAATGTCACTGCCGATAAAGTGACCCAAGTTTACGCTGAAAATGAGCCCATGGGACGGACGGACTTGGCGGCAGTTTTGCAAGATGCCCTCGATAACTATTTCCAACGGAAAGAACGAGGGGAAGCCAAACCCAACGGTGAAACATTTTTGGTGATTACCGATGGGGAGCCGGACGATAGTAAAGCTGTGATGCGGGTGATTATCGATGCCGCCAATAAAATTGAGCGGGATGAAGAAATCGGGATCTCGCTGATTCAAGTGGGCCAAGACCGCAAGGCCAAAGCCTATCTCAAAGCCCTCGATGATCAACTAGGTCAGGCCGGGGCGAAGTTTGATATTGTCGATACCATCACCATCGATGAAATGACGGCCATGTCTCTCCCGGAAGTGCTGCTAAAGGCCTTAATTGATTAAGTTGCTTTAAATTGGTTGCCATAAGGGCGATCGCCGAGGGCCACTTTGATATGATGGCGATCGCAGTACCCACAATGCAAGCCATTCAAACAGTTAGGACAAAAAAACAATGGGAGAAGCAAAGCGCCGCAAGAAATCCATGGGGGAAAACTATGGTAAAGAACAGCGCATTTACCCCTGGTTACCCCTCACCAAAACCCAAGCAGAACAAGCTTATAATCTGACCACCAAAGGTGCCTGGATTGGCATTGGTCTCATGGTTGTACTGTGGCTTACCGTGCGAATTATTGGCCCTGGCTTCGGTTGGTGGGCCGTTGACTAAAAGCAAAGGACGCTTTACAACATCCGTTCTCCAGAACATTTCGACATCTTTCGCTAAAGAAATTCATAAGTCCTGATAATGTCATGTTCTATTAACGATTCTTTTGCATGATTATGAGGACAGACTGCAAAATAGCAGTACAACGGTGGGCCGTAGCAGTACAGAAATTTTCACCATTGACCATTAACTAAAATCATTGACTGAATCATGCGCGTTGTCAGACTACGGGAACGTCCCTACCACTGCAATGCTACAAACCCGCGACCCTCGTTTATTTTGTTAGGAGTGATAACTTACTGTGCAAACACAACCTTCTACCTCTGCGACTAATTCCCATGGCCTCCCTTCCCTTGGGGGGAGTGGCGATCGCACGGGGATGGACAAAGAAAGTCTCCGCCGTGCATTTTTCGATCACCTTTTCTATTCCGCCGGAAGTGATAAAGATGCGGCCCAACAACGCGATTATTACGTTGCGCTTGCAAATGTTGTCCGCGATCGCCTTTTAGAACGGTGGAAACAAACCGAGCAAACTTACCTCAACACGGGTGCAAAAACGGTTTGCTACCTTTCCGCAGAATTTTTGATGGGACGGTACCTGGGCAACAACCTCATCAGCCTCGGAATCTACGAAACCGTCGCCGAAATGCTCGCCGAAAGCAACATTAAACTCGAAGATATTCTCGAAGAAGAAGTTGATCCTGGTTTAGGGAATGGCGGCCTGGGTCGTCTCGCCGCTTGCTTTTTAGATTCCCTGGCCTGTCTCGAAATTCCAGCCATTGGTTACGGGATTCGCTACGAATTTGGCATTTTCCACCAATACATCCGCAACGGGTGGCAAGTGGAAGTGCCCGATAAATGGCTCCGTAACGGTAATCCTTGGGAAATTTGTCGCCAAGCTGAGGCCCTAGAAATTCCCTTTGGGGGCCATACTGAGATTTACCACTGCGATAAGGGTTACCCCTGTGCTGTCTGGGTACCAGCCCGCCGCGTTAAAGCAGTGCCCTATGATACCCCAGTTCCGGGCTATAGCAACAATACTGTCAATGTTCTCCGTCTTTGGAGTGCGATGGCAGCGGAAGATGAAGGCTTTAACTTCGAGGCCTTTAATGCCGGGGATTATGACGGAGCGGTCGCCAACCAAATTTCTTCGGAAAATATTTCTAAGGTGCTCTATCCCAACGACAACACCCCCCAGGGACGTCAACTGCGCCTAGAACAACAATTTTTCTTTGTGTCCGCTTCCTTGCAGGATATGATCCGGGCGCACCTGAAGAAACAGCCTAATCTGGATAATTTCTTCGATTTCTACACCGTTCAACTCAACGACACCCACCCGGCGATCGCCGTTGCCGAGTTGATGCGCCTCTTCATTGATGAACATAGTCTCCCCTGGGATCGGGCTTGGTATATCACCCAAAAAACCCTTGCCTATACCAACCACACCCTAATGCCCGAAGCCCTTGAGCGTTGGCCCGTGGAGATGTTCGAGCAGCTACTACCCCGTCACCTAGAGATCATTTACGAGATTAACTTCCGGTTTATTGAAAATCTCAAAACCTGGTATGCCGACCACGATGACCTCGATGCTCTCATTCAAGAGCTGTCCATCATCGAGGAATATCCCCAAAAATCGATCCGGATGGCGAACTTGGCCTGCGTCGGTAGCCATGCGATTAACGGGGTCGCCGCTCTCCACACGGAATTGTTGAAATCCGACACTCTGAAGGGATTTGCCCGCATTTGGCCGGAGAAATTCTACAACAAGACCAATGGCGTCACCCCCCGGCGTTGGATTCGCCAGTGCAATCCCAAACTTGCAAATCTGATTTCTAGCAAAATTGGCACCGGCTGGATCAAAAACCTGGAACAGGTGCAACGCATCGAAGAATTTGTAGATGATCCAGAGTTCCGTCGTCAGTGGCGCGAAATCAAGCATCAAAATAAAGTCAAGCTGGCCAGCTACATTGAGCATCACAACGGTATTGAAATTAATCCGGATTCGATTTTCGATATCCAAGTGAAGCGCATCCACGAATACAAACGCCAATTACTGGATGTGTTGTTTATCATCACCCTCTACAACCGCATCAAGCATAATCCGGCGATCAATATGGTGCCCCGGACGATGATCTTTGGTGGTAAGGCTGCACCAGGCTATTTCATGGCGAAATTGATCATTAAATTGGTCAATGCCGTGGCAGAGGTGGTCAATAATGACCCCGATACCCACAATCGCCTCAAGGTGGTCTTTATGGAGAACTTTAATGTTTCCCTCGGCCAGAAGATTTATCCGGCAGCAGACCTCTCGGAACAAATTTCTACTGCTGGAAAAGAAGCCTCTGGGACTGGCAACATGAAGTTTGCGATGAATGGCGCTCTGACCATTGGGACGCTGGACGGAGCAAATATCGAAATTCGTGAGGAAGTGGGGGCCGATAATTTCTTCCTCTTTGGTCTCACGGCGGAAGAAGTTTCCCATCTCAAGGCCAGCGGCTATGACCCGCTGCATTATTACAACAATAATGCGGAACTCAAAGGCGTCATTGACCGGATTGCCCGTGGTGATTTCTCCCATGGGGACACGGAGATGTTTAAACCGATTGTGGATTCTCTGTTGTACAACGATCAATATGTGTTGTTGGCGGATTATGAATCCTACGTTGAACGTCAACAGGATGTGGCTAATGCCTATACAGAGACGGAACGGTGGACACGGATGTCGATCCTAAATGCGGCGCGGGTAGGCAGATTTTCTTCTGACCGCACCATCGATGAATATGTCAAAGAAATCTGGTGTGCTAAACCTGTTTCAGTCAAGCTGTAGATTTTTAACGGCGATCGCCTAGTCGATGGCAACTGAAAAAATTGTCTAAGCAAGCAAGTGGGTCACGATGGCGGCCCACTTTTTTCGTGCTCACATTAGGAATTTTGGGCAATGCCTAAATCCTGGAGGGCGAGGCGAATTTGTTCGAGGCGGCGACGGTTAACGCCCAGGTCTGATTCCCCAAGACGGGAGGCTGAGCGCATTTGAATCACTGCTTCTGTTTCGGGGAAGTAAAATTCCACATCATCCACAAAGCCGAATAAACGACTGCGAGATTCGGCCCGGAGATAGTTTTCTGTTTGGGTGATGATTTCTGTGCGGGGGACAACTCCGAGAACCTGAACAACAGCTTGGTAGGCCTGTTGGCGATCGCCGACGTAGGGAATCGGCGCAATTTGATGTTCCCCGTCACCGCCCTGGCTCACCACACAATTAGGCGTACTAGGACAGGGCGCGAGGTGTCCGGCTTCGACGCCTAAATCCGTTGGTCGTTCGCCGGCAAAGGGGGAAGCGGCAAAACTTGGCAGTGGCGATACAGCCCAGAGGCAGAGAGCAAGGCAAAGAATCAAAAAACGGCTCAGCATCTTAGAAGAATTTTTAAAACAACATCCCCTATGCTAGACAAAATCCGTGCATGCCGTTGGGTTCATGGCCATTGCGTTGATCTTTCAACTTTCAGAGGGTTGCAGTTGTTGGGCGATTTCCACGAGGGGAAAACCATTGGGATAGACCCGCTCACTGCGAATCCGTTGGAGTTCCTGGGCAGGCAGGTTGATGTTGTATTCCTTGGCGATCGCCTGGACGATTTGCGCGCGGTCGATGATCCCCGCCACAGCACCCGCCGGAGAAAGCACGGTGATAAAGGGTTCTTCAAGGGTTTCGAGGGCACAGATCACCGTGGCGAGGTTGTCCTGTTCAGTGACGGAAGGAATTTTGTCTAGGGGGATGGCGATCGCCATGAGTTCCAACTGATCCCACTGGCTACGCTCAAGGCGGTGAAGACTCTTGGGTCGAATTAGGCCCCGGTAGCGACCTTCGGAACTAGCATAGGTGGGGCGAGTGGGATGGGGCGACAGCACAAGGTACTGTTCAGCAAACTCCCGTAGAGACAAATGGGCATTGACCACCCGAAATTCGCGGCCCATGGCTGTTTCGGCGGTCAGGGTCAAAAGAAGATTTTGGAGATCGCTCAAGCGTTCGTAGGCATCGGCATTGCGCAACACAAACCAGCCAATCAGCGCCAACCATAATCCCCCAAATTCACCAACCAACAACACCGCCAATAGCCCAAAGGCGATCGCCACTGTGCCTAATAATTTTCCACTGGCAGCGGCATAACGAATTCCCTTGAGGCGATCGCCCGTCCATTGCCAGACGATGGCCTTAAACATTTGCCCTCCATCCAAAGGCAGCCCCGGAATTAGGTTAAACAGCGCCAAGACCAAATTTAACCGGGCCAGATCCCGCACCAAAAAAGTACCCGCGCCGCCGAGGGGCGCATATTGCCACAGTACCCAAAACAAACCAAATAACGTAAAACTCACCAATGGCCCGGCGATCGCCACCGCAAAGGCCGCCAAGGGGGTTTGGGATTCGCGGTCGATGGAGGCTACCCCCCCAAAGAGAAAGAGGGTGATTGATTTGACGCTGATTCCCTGGGATTTAGCCACGAGGCTATGGCCCAATTCGTGGAGTAATACGGAGCCAAACAACAATAATGCCATGGCAAAACCCAGCCCCACAGCCACTAGGGGAGATTGCACGAACCCCTGTCCGAGGACGTCATTGGCATCCACCGCCGTGATGAGAACTAAAATTACAAACCAAGAGCGATCTAGATATAACGGAATCCCAAACAGCGATCCCACTTGCCAGTTTTTTTGCATAGCACGCACAAGACCAATTGGCGACGATGGTGAGGGTCACTGTGATCATAGCAACTTTAGGCGATCGCCTTTTTTCGGGACAAAAGTCTTGTCATTTCCCAAAACATCCCCTAGAATGTAATACTGTTGACAAAACGGGACGTAGCGCAGCTTGGTAGCGCACCACTTTGGGGTAGTGGGGGTCGTGGGTTCAAATCCCGCCGTTCCGATACTAAAAAAATCTAATCATCACCCTCGAAAGACCTCTGGATGATCCGGAGGTTTTTTTCGTTTCTGGAAATCGTTTTTGGGAAAAGAAATCACAGGCGATCGCCTAACGACCGATTAAGACTACTCGCCCCGCCAAAACCCGTTCACTTGGATTATCTTTACTGGGACGAAACTCACCCACACCGAGACAGTTATGGGCCTGGTCATAGACAGCCAGAGGTTCCCCCAGGGGATCAGCCAAGGCCACATCCCAACTAATTTTTTGCCCATAACTCCACTGGGTTACTTGGGCTTCATTCAGAACGACGGCTGGCAAATGGGCCAAAGCTTGATCCGGCGCGAGGCAAGCAAATACTCCCGTTTCCCGCTGGGCGGCAATGTCTTCTAGGCTAATACTCTCCTCTAGGTCAAAACCGCCACTGCGAGTCCGCGTTAAACCCGCTAAGGTGGCTCCGACCCCCAACCGTTCACCGAGATCCCTGGCGATCGCCCGAATGTAAGTCCCTTCCCCACAGCAAATCTCTAAGGTCAGTTCTGGAAAATCCCCCGGCTGCCACGCCTTAATTTGTAAATCGTAAATTTCCACCTGACGACTAGGTACATCTACGGCGATCCCTTGGCGAGCCAACTCATATAAGCGTTTACCATCCCGCTGGATCGCGCTAAAGGCTGGGGGAATTTGGGTGATAGTACCGAAAAAGTCCGGTAAAACCCGTTGAATCTCCGCCAAAGTTAAGGCGCTACAAGCTTTTTGGGTAATTACTTCCCCTTCTAGGTCATCCGTGGTTGTCTTGACCCCAAAGCGGACAATCCCTTGATAACTTTTTTGTTTCGGCAAATATTGCAAAAGACGCGTTGCCTTACCCACCGCAACAGGCAAAACCCCCGTGGCCATCGGATCGAGGGTGCCACCATGGCCAATCTTTTTGAGGCCCAGGAGCCGCCGCAGTTTCCCGACACAATCATGGGAAGTCCAGCCAGCCGGTTTTTGCAAGTTAATAAAGCCCCACCCGCTAAAGGCTGATCCTGTCCGTTGCTGATTCAAATGGCCCCCTTTTTTCCGTCACCAATGACAATGAGCCTTTGTATTTTGCCCTATCTTGGCTTGGCACGACAAAAAGGATCTTGCTATACTTCTTGTAACGAAATGTAAAGAATCATTTCTAAGAAATCCCACCGTTGCAACAAGGAGTCCCGTCCATCGTGGTAGACAACAAGGCAACCATCCTCGTAGTCGATGACGAAATCGCCGTACGTCGTATCTTACAAACTCGTTTATCCATGATTGGCTACGACATTATCACTGCTGCCGATGGTGATGAAGCCCTCGACATTTTTTGGCGTGAAGATCCCGACTTAGTCATTTTGGATGTGATGATGCCCAAGCGCGATGGGTATTACGTCTGCCAAGAAATTCGCCGCGAATCTAGTACACCGATCATTATGTTGACGGCCCTTGGGGATGTGGCCGACCGGATTACGGGATTGCGCTTTGGGGCCGATGATTATTTGATCAAACCATTTTCGCCCAAGGAATTGGAGGTGCGGATCCAGTGTATTTTGCGGCGCACCCAAAAAACGCTGCCCCCCACGGAAGAAGCGGGAATTTTACGGACGGCCAACCTAGTGATTGATACGAATCGCCGCAAGGTGACCCAAAATAATAAGCCCCTGCGGTTAACCCACATTGAATTTAATTTGCTGGAATTGCTCGTGAACCAAGCGGGACAACCCCTAAGCCGCACGGATATTTTGACGGCGATCTGGGGTTATGTGCCCCGCCGCCACAGTGATTTGCGGGTGGTGGACGTCCATGTATCGCGCCTGCGCTCGAAGATTGAGCAGGATCCACGCCAGCCAGAATTTATCATTACAGAACGGGGCACAGGCTATCTGTTTCGGAAGCTGCCAGTGGCGATCGCCGCGAATGTATCTTCTTCTATGGCGGCATCGTAGTGGAGTTAATTTTAAAAAAGCTCAGGAGAGTTAGACATAAGCCGGGTTCTGTTCTCTTGCAGCGCAAAAGGGCAGTTATCTATCTAGGATGACTGTTACCAGCCACCTCCAGCGGCACTCCAAATTATGGGATCGGAAAAAGACCAACCATCATCCCACCGTCCTTGCTCCCAACCGGGGTTTACCGAGCCAGCACCTCACGATACTGCTGGTGCGCTCTTACCGCACCTTTGCACCCTTACCAGATAGCTTAGGCGAACCTAATGCTAATCTTCGGCGGTATGTTTCTGTGGCACTATCCTCACGCTCACGCGCACTGGGCGTTACCCAGCAAGTTTGGTCTTTGGGGAGCCCGGACTTTCCTCAGAGCTGATCTTAAGGTCAACCCTGCAACTGCCGCGCTAACTCTCCTAATAGTTAGTGTAGCGGTATTTTATTTCCGACGTCTATCTTGGAGCTTTTTATAAACATCCCGCAGTTCTACGCCATGGTGGGCGATCGCCACGAGGGAGTGATAAAACAGATCGGCCACTTCCCCGGCGATGTCGTCTTTGTCATCGTCTTTACAGGCCATCACCACTTCAGCGGCTTCTTCACCAATTTTTTTGAGGATTTTATTATCCCCTGCTTCCAAGAGGCTGTTGGTGTAGGAACCCGCTTGGGGATTGTCCCGGCGATCGCGGATGACGTTAAAAACTTCTGAGAGGGTATCCGCTGGGGGTGCAGATTTACTGTGATCTAGTTGGTGGAAACAGCTCCGTTCCCCCGTGTGGCAAGCAATATCACCAATCTGCTCAATGGAGATTAAAATCGCATCACTATCGCAATCATAGCGGAGGGATTGTACCTTTTGAATGTGTCCGGAGGTGGCCCCTTTGTGCCATAGCTCTTGGCGGGAACGACTCCAATACCAAGCTTCTCCCGTGTCCATGGTTTTTTCTAGGGATGCTTGGTTCATCCAGGCCAACATCAGCACGGTGCCATCAAGATAATCTTGGGCGATCGCCGGCACCAATCCCTGCTCATTGAAACGCACCTGATCCAGTGGGATAGCACCACGTAAACTCATTTTGACGATCTCCAAATCTTTAAAAAAATAACGACTAATTGGGGCAATGAATGACAATAAAAAAGAAAGCCCAATCATTGAGCTTTCCCAGTTTGACGCTCCAACGGCTAGAAGCGTGTTGGATTCTTAATTCGTCGAGATACCTTACAGTTTCCAGGAGTTCACTTCCTTTCCACCCCAGAGGGTATTCTCTCCAAAAGCGTTGATTATACTGTTTGGGTGCGCCCCACCCTACAGTTTAAAAATTAAATTGTTTCAGTTTTACTGGGACTTCCGTTAGGAAGCAAACGTTTTTATAGAGGTTTTTCGCTCCTCTTTAACTTTCAAAGTATCACAAACTTATCGGTTTGTTAACTGAAAGCTAACGGCGGCTCAAGCCGCCCACGCTACATTTCACGGATGAATCACGAGGTTTTTGCTTGCTGTCCTATAAACGGTGGGGTTTGGGTTTTGTTCCCCAATTCCTCAGAAACCTTTGCTAAAAAAACTTAGGCAGAAGCATCTGCGGGGTAAACACTGACCTTACGGCGGCCACGCTTGTAGTGCTCGAACTTAACGATGCCATCGACAAGGGCAAACAGGGTGTCATCGCCACCACGACCAACATTATTGCCGGGGTGAACTTTGGTGCCCCGTTGACGGACGAGGATGCTGCCAGTGGTCACGGTTTGGCCACCATAGCGTTTTACACCGAGTCTTTGGGCGCGGGAGTCGCGGCCGTTTCTCGTACTACCAGTACCTTTCTTATGTGCCATTGGGATTCTCCAGTTGCTAGAAATCTAGGGATTTATTGTAACAGTGAACTATTGCTGACTGTGAACTATTGCTGACTGTTGAGGGGTTTAGGCGTCTGCTTTGGCCGCAACAACATTGCCACCAACTTTGATGCTATCGATCATGAAGCGGGTGAAATATTGACGGTGACCGCGCTTTTTACGGGTTTTCTTCTTGGGCAGCATTTTGTAAACCAGCACCTTCTTGGCCCGGCGCTGATCAACAACAGTCCCTTCAACGGTTGCGCCGTCGATGTAGGGTTGACCGACGGTGACGCCATTGTCATCGCTGATCAAAAGCACTTTATCAATGGTGTGGTTGCCATCGATGTCCACATCGAGTCTTTCGATATCGTAGAAACGACCGGGCTCAACACGAACCTGCTTACCGCCGGTTTCAATAATTGCGTAGCTCATAAAAATAGTAATTTTTCTATAGGGTTGCCGTACAGGTAGCAATCGCGCTTAAGTCTGTTTGCTTCACAAAGTTAAGGCTGGCGATCGCATTTTCACTGTGTCACCTGATCCGAGCAGGATATAAAGACACAATCATCTAATATAGATTTAATTTGTGGGTTTCGTCAAATCCCGGCACATTACAAGATAACTTCCCAAAAAAATAAAATTACGTGTGGTGCGGAATTTAGGGATTAGGATAGATTTTGTGTAATTTCCTTTGCAGGTGAGTACTGTTATGTCTGCGATCGCCGTCCTTTGTACATTGAATTGTGCTGTGATGCCTGTGGTGGCAGAGCCGTTGATGCAAACGGGCCAAGGTTCACCGATTGCGCAATTACCGGGGGGAGTAGCGGCCCAGGAAATTGAGCTAGAAGGGGAAATGAACTATGGCGAAATTCAAATCCAAGACCGTACTGGCCAGCAGCAGCAATTTTCCTTAGAAGCAAATCCAACCGAGGGGACGACAGATCCCGAAGCAATCCCGACTCCGCCAGCGGTGCTCGAAGTAATCAGCGATCGCCAGGAATATAACGAGCAAACCCAGGTGGTGACAGCCATGGGAAATGTGGTCGTCCGCTTCCAAGAAGCCGTTCTCCGCGCCGACCAACTCCAGATTAATCTCAACAGCAAATTGGCGATCGCCAGGGGAGATGTCGCCTTACGTCGGGGACAACAGATTTTACGGGGTGAACAATTTACCTATTTCTTTGTACAAAATCGCGGCCAGATCCAACAGGCAGAAGGGGAAATTTCCCAAACGACCTTAAACCAAGACTTGGGAGTGCGACCCACACGTTTTGGGGTCAGTAGCAATCCAGCCGTGCTTTTAAACGAACGGCTTTTGCTCAATCAACCGGCCACAGAGGTCATGGGCGAAGAAGGGATTAGTTTTGTCCTGGGCAGCGGGCGCGATATTGGCACCCGTGACATTGATACCCAGACAAACGTCATCAATCGGGTGCGTTTCCAAGCAGAATCGGTGGAATTTGTCGGCGATCGCTGGGAAGCCAAAAATATCAGCATCACCAATGATCCCTTTTCGCCACCGGAACTACAGCTAGTAGCAGACACGGCCACTTACCAAAAAGTAGACGAATTTAACGACGAGCTCGTCACCACCAAAACCCGCCTCGTTATTGATAACAATGTTTCTTTACCTGTATTTCCGCGTACCTTTCGCTTTGGCGAATCCGAGGGGATTTTTAGCCAGGTATCCTTTGGATTTGATGATGAGGAAAAAGGCGGGTTATTTCTGCAGCGGCGATTTTCCCTTTATCGCAGTGCCCAGGGTCGCTGGACAGTGACCCCCCAATACCTCCTCCAGAAGGCTTGGTTCCCGGATACGATCCTCGCAGAAACCAACGATGATGATGCAGGGGAAATCTTGGCCCCTGGGGTGTTTGCGGTGACCAGTGAGTTTGACTATCGGTTTAATCCACGGGTGTCATTTGCGGCACGGGGTTCTTTAGAGAATCTCAAGCTAGATAATTTTGAAGATAAACTCGAGTTGAATTTTCGCCTCGAACAGCAGCTCGGCAATTTAGATAATCCCTTTCGTCTTAGTCAGGAATTTAACTACCGCGATCGCCTTTTTAATGGTTCCCTCGGTTTTCAGCGGGTGCAACGGAGCTTTGGCATTGTGCTGCGATCGCCGCGCTATATTTTGGGAAATTCCGGCTTTGAGGTGGATTTTCAGGCCAGCGTGCAGAATATCGAAGCCGATACCGACCGCCCAGACTTATTGGAACCTGGAGTCAACGAAGACCAAGTAAACCTCACCCGTTACCAAGGCTCCTTTAACCTCGACCATCGTTTTCCTCTCTGGAGCGGTGAACCGTTGCCGCCGACTCGCTTTGAGGGCTTACGATACAGTCCGAGGCCCATTGTTCCCTATGTTTCTCTGGTGACGGGGTTACAGGGGGTAGCGGGGGTTTATAGCAATGGCGATCGCCAAAATTCTCTCCGGGGGAAAATCGGTATCGAAGGACAATTTGGCCGCTTTGCCGGGAACAGTTTCGACTATACGGGTTTTAATCTGAGCTACACCAATAGCGTCCTCAGTGATGAACTATCGCCGTTTCTCTTTGACCGGGCCGTTGACCAACGTACCCTCGAATTCGGCCTGACCCAACAACTCTATGGCCCCTTCCGGGTGGGTTTCCAGACGGCGATCAACCTCGACAGCGAAGAAGCGATTAGCACCGATTATTTCCTTGAATATAGTCGGCGAACCCACGGCGTGCTGTTGCGCTACAATCCCGTCCTTGAAATTGGTTCGGTGAATATTACGATCAATAGTTTTAATTGGAACGGCTCCACAGATCCGTTTACCAACGAAGAAATTCGGCCCGTCAGCGATGGGGTCACACCTTAACGAAATTCACAGAGCTTAGATCTGCCAATCCTCCTGGGCGAGGGTCTGGATGCGGTGCAGGTCATTCATGATGTACTGCAAAGGCGTGATGGTGATATAGCCAGCGGCGATCGCCTGGACATCGGTCGGAAAATCTAGGGGAATATTCGGCTCATCCGGTTGGGGTAATTCTTCGATCACTTCCCCAGAAAGCCAATAATAGGTTTTGCCGCGCGGATCTTGACGCTTCTGAAATTGCTCAATGTAACGGCGCAACCCCTGACGTGTAATTTTTACCCCAGCAAGCTTTTCTTTTTCTAGGTTGGGCACATTGATATTCAACAAAACTGGCGTATCCTGGTTGGCGATCGCCCAGTGGGGACGTTTTTCCATCAGTTGACAGAGGAGCTTGACTGCGAAATCAGCGGCAGGTTGAAAATTGTGGCTGGTATAGTCCGCCAGGCTTAGGGCAATGCTGTGAATACCTTCTAATAACCCTTCCATCGCCGCCGAAACCGTCCCCGAATAAAGCACATCTGTTCCCAGATTAGAGCCGTGGTTAATGCCAGAGAGGACAAAATCAGGGCGTTCCTTGAGGACAGCACTGAGGGCAAATTTGACACAGTCCGATGGTGTACCAGAGCAGCTCCAGGCGGTGACACGGGGATCAAAAATCCCTTCGACAATTTCAGTGCGGATCGGGCGGTGGAGCGTTAAACCGTGCCCCGTGGCAGAACGTTCCCGGTCAGGACAAACGACGGTGACCTGGTGACCTGCTTCGGCGAGGGTATTGGCGAGGGTACGGATCCCCAGGGCGGAGATGCCATCATCATTACTGATTAATAAATTCAGCGGCGTAGCAGGTGTCATGGGTTCCTGGTGAAAAATTGACGTTTTTTTATGATCAAGGATGGTTTAACGGCAAAGGGTTGAAATCCCCGCCCCTTGGGGCGTAATGTTCTATAATCATATCGTTGACACGGCAACGGATAGCGAAGACCAAGCTAGACACATACAAAGTATTTTTTGTAACCGTGATTTTTGTCCTCGGGAACCGGGGAGTCCGCCTATCGCCAGAATATAAGACTCGCTATTCCTCGGAATAAAAAGCTATTCTTTGGGTAGGAAGCCCCGCTGCTTGCGGCGGGGTAGTTCACACTGTTAGGGTCTTCACCATCGAAACAAGTTTAGTCGCACTCTTTTTGGCATGACCACTTCTACTTTGACCCAAATCGAATCTGATTTGCAAGCGCTCCAACAGGAAGCCACCGGCGCGATCGCCACGGCGACAGATCTCGACACCCTCGAAAAATTGCGGGTCAACTACCTCGGCAAGAAGGGTCAACTGTCCCAAATCCTCCGGGGCATGGGCAAACTCTCCGCTGAAGAACGGCCAAAAATTGGGGCGATCGCCAACCAAGTTAAAGAAGCCCTCCAGGGGGCTCTTGATACCAAGCTTGAAACTCTCCAGAAAGCGAAGATCGAAGCCCAACTCAAGGCCGAAACCCTCGATGTCACCATGCCCGGTGTGGGGCGTCCCCTGGGGAAAATGCACCCGCTCCAGAGCACCATTGATCGGGTTTTAGATATTTTTGTGGGCCTGGGCTATACCGTCGCTGAAGGCCCCCAAATTGAGACAGACTATTACAATTTTGAGGCACTCAATACCCCTGCTGACCACCCAGCACGGGATATGCAGGATACATTTTATCTGCCGGGCGATCGCCTATTGCGCACCCATACTTCCTCGGTGCAGATTCGCCACATGGAGCAAAACGAACCCCCTTTAAGGATCGTTGCCCCGGGCCGGGTTTACCGTCGCGATACCGTCGATGCGACCCACTCTGCCGTGTTCCATCAGATTGAACTGTTGGCAATTGATAAAAATTTGAAATTCACCGACCTAAAAGGCACCCTCAAGGAATTTTTGCGGCAGATGTTCGGCGAAGACCTAGAGGTAACCTTCCGGGCCAGCTACTTCCCCTTCACTGAGCCCTCCGCCGAAGTAGATGTGAAATGGCAGGGTAAATGGCTGGAGGTGATGGGTTGTGGCATGGTGGACCCCAATGTCCTCAAAGCTGTCGGCTACGACCCAGAAGTTTATACGGGCTTCGCCGCTGGGCTAGGGGTAGAACGCTTTGCGATGGTTCTGCACAAGCTGGACGATATTCGCCGTTTGTATAACAGTGATCTGCGCTTTTTGCGTCAGTTCTAGGCCGTTTTCGACTAGGGTTTCTACAATAGTGGGGAAAGGCGATCGCCTGGTTGATTGCCAATGTCCGCTTAGTATGACCAAGAACCCTGCATGAGACAGAAAAGTACAGCCGCAGTGTTAGCCTTTTTCCTCGGTGGTGTGGGGGGGCATAAATTCTATCTGGGGGAAATCGGCTGGGGGATTATTTACGCTATTTTTTTCTGGACTTACATTCCCACCATTGTCGGCTTTGTCGAAGCAATCGTGTTGGTTAGTATGTCCCAGGATGATTTTGACAAAAAGTACAACACCAAAGCCCTCATGGGATACGAGTCTAAACGCTTAACCCGTGACGCGATCCCCCCCCAAGTGATTGTGAATATTGGGGATCAGGCGATCGCCGCCAATCAGCAAAATGTGCCTCCCAGTTTGGCCCCAGACACACCTGTCGATCAAAACATTGCCAAAGAAGCCCTCGATCGTCGCATCCTTAAATTTTGTCAGACCAAAGGCGAAGTTACCCTTCTAGACTGCTTCCTTGAAATTGAAGAAGTTCCAAGAAATATCCTCGAATCCCACCTAGAAAATTTAGTGCGGGCAGAATTTTTGCAAGTGACGAATCGCGCCACCGATGGCAAAATTGTTTATCGTTTAGACAACTAATGGATGTCTTCGTGCTCGCAAAACGTAACATTCATAACAACCATTTAACCTTTATTTAAAAAATACAACTTTACTCAAGTTAGGAGAATTTAAGCGATGACCTTTGATCCCGATAAAAGAAAACTGCTTTCGAGTCTTTGCCACGGAGCCATTTTTATTAACTATACATTTGTCTCCATTGGAATTCCGGTGGCCCTGTTACTTGTGAGTGAAGATCCTGTCGTTAAAGCCAACGCACGGGAATCCCTCAATCTCCACCTAAACCTCTGGGTCGGTTGGGCGATCGCTGGTTTTTGCTTCGCTACCGTAATCTTGAGTCCCATTGCGATCATCTTAGCCATTCCCCTACTGCTCCTGAGCTTTGTAATGCCAATTCTGGCGATTTTAAAAATCTTGGGCAGTCCAGCAACAGAATATCGCTACCCTTTTATCATCCATATTCTGTAACTAAAATGACGATGGTTGACTTCGTTCTTTTGCCTTTTGTTATCAAGTTCAGCTTAAATAATCATTAAGATACATGATCCATTTAGGTGAACTTTTAAGATTGTGATTTGCGGCAATTAATCGAGTCCAAAGAAACAGTTAAGACGTAACCATGGTTACAATCTGTTGACATTAACTTTGTTAACGTAGGAGCAACAATCGCAAGGAAGTCAAACCATCGTGACTTTAATCTCTGTTGCCATCATCGAAGGAAATCCCCACTTGAGATCATTGCTTGGGTGGCATCTTCAACAAGCCAACTATGCCATTTACCAAGCAGCAAATCTCAACCAGTCGCGGCGTGTCTTTGAACAGCACATGCCCGCCTTGGTGCTACTAGACTCGGAATTACCGGACGGTGATGGCCTCGAACTCTGCCGTTGGTTGCGCCAAAATACCCAGGCCATCATTCTCATCCTGTCGGCCAAAAATACAGAAAAAGATGTTGTGGCAGGGTTAAAGGCCGGGGCTGATGATTATTTAACGAAGCCCTTTGGGATGCAAGAACTTTTAGCGCGGGTAGAAGCCTTGACGCGGCGGATTAGGGCAGTGAGTGCTCCCCTCCAACTTGATTATGGTGAATTGCGCATTGATCTCGTGCAGCGGCGGGTACAATTCCGGGGTCTATACATCGATTTAACGCCCCAAGAATTTAGTTTGTTGTATGTGCTCGCCCAGGCCAACGGGGAACCCCTCAGTCGCTCAGAATTATTGCGGCGGGCATGGCCAGATGCCATTGATAACCCCCGTACCATCGACACCCATGTGTTATCCCTGCGGAAAAAAATTGAACAGGATCCCCGTCAGCCCAATTTAATTCAAACGGTACGTAATGTGGGTTATCGTTTCAATCTCGATGGGATTGGGTCTGGTCTCGGCAATGGCAATAATGCAACCTTAGAACCCTCGCCGACGCCGGCTCGCCCAAGCCACCCAAAACTCAAAACCCGGACCTCCATTCGTGAGCTGGTTAATCAAGGTTAGAGGGTCGTCACCAAGGTTCGCTATTGGTGGATTGACGACTTTGGAGGGTTTGCTGGATGACTGACCAAGGAATGGAGTGATTGTTGTATTGGTGCTGGATTTGGCCTTGGTCGAGGTAAATCAATTTTGTTGCGAGTTGCTGGGCAAAGTCGAGGTTATGGGTAGAAATAACCAAAGGGATATTGGATTGAGCCTGATATTTCAACAACAGCGCAACTAAGGTTTGAATGCGACCTAAATCTAGGGCGGCGGTGGGTTCGTCTAGGAGAAGAACTTGGGGTTTGCAGAGGAGTGCTCTGGCGATCGCCACCCATTGTTTTTGGCCGCCGGACAGGAGTGCTTCGTGGCGATCAAGCCATTCTGGGGGAATATCCAGTTGATCTTGCCACTGTTGCCAATGGTTGCGGATAGTTGGGGCCGATTGTTTCCGTAACTGGAGTGGGTACCATAGGGCATCCTTGACGGTCATCGCCAGAAGGCGGGCCTCCTGGGGCACGAGGGCAATGTGTTGCCGCAGGACAACGGGATTATAGGCGCTGTAGGGCTGACCTTGGAAGGTGAGGCGGCCTGCGGTGGGACTCTGGAGTTGATTGAGACAGTGGAGGAGGGTTGTTTTTCCGGAGCCCGATGGCCCCACCAGCACTAGGCGATCGCCGGGCTCTAGGGCAAAGGAAATATCCCGGAGAATATCCTTCGGCCCAAGGGTAAGGGTGAGTTGTTCAACCGTTAAAATCGCCATGGATAAGGTGCCAGAGTACAGAGTGCTGCTGTTATTGTTTCACGCGGTAATGGAGAAATAATTCCGAGGCGATCGCCTCATATTCCAGAAGTTCGAGGGTCAAGCCCGCTGTCTGTAAAAACCCGTGTCCTGCCATGGGGGTGGGGGTCGCTGTTCCGCCGAGTAAAACAGGACAAACCGTTAGCCACAGTTCATCCAAGCAGCCTTGCTCCGCGAAGCTGGCGATGAGGTTTCCCCCTCCCAACAGGCCCAACTTTTCAATCCCCCGTTGCCTCAGTTCCGTGAGAGTTGGCAGCCACGCTCCGGCTGGATCTAGGGCAATAATTTGCTCAAAACCTGGAAATTTGGCCCACCGGGGGAGTTGTTCGGGAGCGGTTAAAAGACCCCGGCGGAGGGGCTGCCGAAAAAAAGGCAAATCCTGGGAAAGATTGCCGGAGCCAGAACAAACAAAGTGGATTGGTTGGGGCGGTTGGTGGCGGTCTTGGCGTTGTTGCAACAGGTGGCGATCGCCAATCGGAAGACTTGTGCCATAGGCGCGGAGGGTATTGGCCCCAAACATCACCGCATCCACCTGGGCAATTAACCGTTCCAAGTGAGCCTTATCCTGAGCCGAAGGAAACCGTGCTGGAGCGCCACTGTAATCGGCAATTTTACCGTCGGCACTCATGGCGGCGATCGCCGTTACCAGGGGTCGCTGCCTATGCATACCAACTGTCAGCTTCGTCCCGTTCGATGGGCCAATCTTCATTTTCGCCCCCCACCACAATCCGGCGCAGATCCACAAAATCCTTGCTTAACTGCTTTAGGGCATTAACCAAAACATCTAAAGCAATGAGATCACTCGTCCCCAAATCAAACCAGCAACGCCCCCAAATGCCCTCATATTCAAAGTCCCCTTTATTGTGCATTGGGGCCATCAGCGCATTATCCGCTTGGTCTTCGTCGTAGGTGAGGTAGCTAATATCTACCCCGGTTTCTTGGATCTGGAGATTCTCCGCATTAAAGCCCCCTAATTTCCCGATGTAAAACCAAGAGTCAAATAGCTCTTCGACATATTGTTTTTCTGTCTCCGAAGGCACATGGTCAAACTCCAACCAAATCCAGAGGTCGAAGGGGGAAAATTCGCGAAATTGGACTTCCATATTGTTTGTGGATAATAGGGCTTGAGAAATGTCAGTATAAACGTTTTGAAAAAACCAAGAAACATCCTCCCTGGAGGGAGGTGCCCAACGGGCGGAGGGTGGATTCCCTCTTGGGATAGTTAAAGGGCATTCCAGGCTGCTGCCGCATCAGCCACCGCCTGGGGAACTGTCTTTTGGTCGAGCATCGCTGCTTGGAGATTCTCGTAGATAAGCTTTTGCAGTTCCGTGAGATTCTCCTGGGCAGGGATCAAAATTTCGGCATCAGCCAGTTGTTCGGCACTAATTTTCCGGGCCAAACTGAGGCTATCAGTGGTGGCGCTGGTGGCGAGTTTCGCAATGTATTGTTCCACTGCGGCCTGGGTAGAGGGCAAAACATTGGCGGCTTCAGCAAAGGCAAGTTGATTTTCAGTATTGGTGACAAAGAGGGCAAAATCGAGGGCAGCCTCTGGATCGTCGCTATCTTTGGGGATCACAAGGTTCATTACGGCGACGTTCTTCTTACCTGTTTCCCCGGTGATTTGGGGGGCCGGGACAGATACCACCGCAATTTGGGGCGCGTTCTGCTGGATGGTATTGATAAATTCGGGGGAAGTGTTGGCGATCGCCGTTTCCCCGGCTTGGTAGAGTTCAATGCCGTGGCTATGGCCTTGGGTCAGCACTTCTGGGGGTAATAATTCCGCCTGGTAAAGATCGACCCAGTACTGAAAAGCAGCAATGCCTTCGGGGGTATTAAAGCCCGCAGAACCATCGGCATTGACCAGGGTGACTCCCATTTGTACCAAGGACTCTAGAACTTCATTGGAGTCACCGGGGACGAAGGTAACGAAAAAGGCATATTTCCCGGTTTTTTCTTTGATCGTTTGGGCGGCGATCGCCAACTCTGTGTAGGTGCTGGGGGGAGCGTCAATGCCCGCCTCGGCAAATAAATCTTCGTTATAGAAACTAATCCGGGTCGTGAGATACCAGGGAATACCAAAGGTTTGGCCGTTGATTTGATTCGCCTGCCAAATTTTCGGCAAATAGCGATCGCGCAATTCTGGCGTCAGACGATCATCCAGCACCAACCAAGCATCACGACTGGCCAACTGGGAAGCAAAATTAGGATTGAGGTTTACCACATCCGGAGCCGTGCGCGCCGAGACCGCCGTCAGGATTTTACTTTCCATCGCTGACCAAGGAACATCTACCCAGCGCACCGTTTCTGCCGCATTTTCGGTTTCAAAGGCCGTAATTAATTCATTGAAATAATCTGTAAACTTTGGTTGCAATTGCATTGTCCAAAATTCGACCGTTTCTGGGGTGTTGCCATTGCCCCCAGGTACCTGCTGACAGGCGGCGATCGCCACCAAACTCACCCCCACAAACAGTCCACGCCGTAGCCCTTTGAGACCATTAAACATAAAAACTTTCCTCCCAATTTCAGCCGCAGTGATCACTCACATTGAATTGACCTTCAGATCATGCCATTATCCAGACAGCTTCAGGGGCAAAATTGCTCCCTTTTTTGCGATTGTTATTTACTTTCGGCAAACTGAGCTAAATTTAATAGCAACCGGGGTATGGGTGGTTAGCACCGATGGCTCCATAGGTCATCCTTTCGGAACATTTTCCTATGCTAGATTTCTTCAAAAATATCTTCAAACCAAAGCGTAAAGGGATTGGCATCGAGATCTCAACGGAACGCTTAAACATTGTCCAACTCAAAAAACAGGGACAGGTCTATAAGCTGGCGACCTACATCACCGAACCCGTACCCGAAGGTATTTTTGAAGAAGGAAAAATTGTTGATGTTCCCGCCCTCGCCGAGCTGATCCAAAATACCCTCAGCGCCAACAACATCAGCGTCAAACAAGTTACCGCCGCCGTGCCCATGCGGGAGGCAATTATTCGCCTGATCCCGATCCCCGCCGAACTCGATGATGCCGAACTGCGGGATATGGTCCTCAACCACGAAGCAAGCCTCTACCTGCCCTACCCGCGCGAAGAAGTGGATCTCGATTATCAAAAACTTGGGTTTTTCCAGGATGAAGATGGCATTGAAAAGGTGCAAGTTCTGTTGGTGGCCACCCGGCGAGAAGTGACCGACGCCTATGTGGAGACCATTGTCCAGGCGGGACTAGAGATCAATATCCTCGAAATCAATAGTTTTGCCCTCCTCCGGACGATTCGTGAGCAACTACGGCAGTTTAGCTCCCAGGAAGCGGTGGTCTTGGTTGATATTGAATTTGACTGTACCGAAATTGCCATTGTGGTCGATGGGGTACCACAGTTTTCTCGGACGGTGCCCATTGGTGCTTCGCAACTGCAAAATGCCCTATCCCGCGCCATGAATTTACCTGCCCCCCGCGACATCGAACTTCTCCAGGGGATGACCATTCCCAACACACCAATGGAAGGATCGCGCACTGGCGCCACAGGCATTAACCCTGGGATGGCGGCCCTCCTGCGCGTTCTAGGGGAACTGACAGACGAATTGCGCCGTTCCATTGATTTTTACCTCAACCAGAGCGGTGAGCTGGAAGTGGCCCAATTAATGTTGGCTGGCCCTGGGGGGGGATTAGTCAACTGGATGAATTTTTTACGCAGCGTCTCAGCATTCCGACGATTCAAATTGATCCGTTTGAGGCGCTGTCTATTGACGTTGATGAAGAAATTTCCAAGGTGCAACGACCGTCCTTGGGCACTGCACTGGGTTTAGGACTCCGGGAGGTATAGGGCTATGTATGGTTTAGATATTAATTTCCTGAAAGACCGTGGTTTAACGAAAGATTCTTCGATGGCGATCGCCGATCGTCTGGTGAGCAAACCTGGGGTGATTCCGGGCCAAGAGCCAAAGCCACTAATTATCGGTGGGGCGGTCACTGCGGCGGCCTTGGCGGTGGTGGGTCTGTTGTGGTTCCAGCAAAGTCGTGAAAAAGCGAACATCCAAGAAGAGATTGCCGTTGTCGATCAACAGCTCCAGGGAGCCAATGCCCAGCAGGCGAGGTTACAGCAAATTCAACAAGAAATTGACACCTACAGATCCCAAAGCCAAGCCTTTGTGGATGTGCTGCAAACGAGGATTAAACCCTGGTCGGCAATTTTGCGGGAAGTGGGTGATTTAACCCCACCCGGTCTCAAGATCACCTCCTTCGAGCAGTCGGATAATCAAGTGTTGGTACGGGGTAACGCACGCACTTTTAATGAAGTGAATGATTTTGTCCTCAACCTGCCGGAATCGCCTTTGCTGCAAGGGGAAGAAATCTATATTGTCAGTGCAAATTTAGTCGATAACCCGATTACCACTGCCCAGGTGGATTTTCCGCGGCCCGTTGCTTCTTTTAGCATGCCCCAGGTGGTGGATTATACGGTATCAATCTCCCTCAATGACCTCACCGATGCAGAGGTGATTCGCACCCTAGACAGCCAGGGGGCACGGGGGATGGCCGAACGCTTGCGGAGTAGCTTTTAGGATTTAACGATCTCGATATTCATCAACACTGTGAGGAGGAGCAACAACCGATGACATACGCAGAAGAGTTCCGGCAAACGATGACGGAAATGACCATGGTTGGTCAGGAACAGGGCTTTTTTGAAGCTTTTGGGATTCAGTTCACTTCAAAAGTTTTAGGGACGATGTTGGCGATCGCCGGCATTGGGGCCAGCGCCGGACTATGGTGGTTTCTCGTTCGACCCATCCAAGGGGAAATCAGCACCCTCGAACAGGAACTCCAGACAAAACAAGCAGAATTACAAGAAAAAGGCGCCGGGAATATCCAAGAGCAAATTGCCCAGCGCGAGGTGGAATTAGCCAACGAGCAACGGATTGCCACCGAAATTCTCAATGCCTATGGTCAAGACAAGCAAATGCAGACTTTTTTGCTTGATTTCAACCGGATCCTCACAGCCAGCAATGTACAACTAACGAGCTACGAGCCCACACCGCCTAAACCCGAATTTATTACCGATGCCGCTACCTACGGTGAAGCCGCCCAAAATAAACTGAAGTACCAAACCTTCAACGTCAGCTTCGATAATATGACCTACACAGAAGCAGAGTCCATGCTCACGAGCATCGATGTGTTGCAGCCGTTGTTGGTATTGCGTAATTTTTCGACGACGGTGGCTGAACCAGCGACATTCCGCTACGAAAATGGCCGTTTGGTAACACAAACCCAAGCCCAGCTAGGGGTTTCCTTTGTGGTAGATGCCCTCATTGCCCCGACCCCGGAAGAGCTAGCCGCCCGACAAGCAGAATTAGCTGCTGAGGCCGCCCCAGCCGAGGGAGAAGAAGGTCAAGAGGAACAACCTGCAGAGAATGGTGGCTAGGTTTTGAGGTCAAAACAATTTGCTGAGGAGATAGGGAGGTAAACTAGCGGCATAAGAACCATTAATTTTGGTTTCAAAACAAATTTCTGAAGACATCATTAGCAAAACTTATTTTAAATTGCTAATTATTTTGGATTTTTAGGGTTGTTTTTTAAAATTATTGTTAATTTCAAGCGGGATTCATTTCGGTTTTTCGATTACATTTAATTAGTGTGTGTGGAGATTTTCTGTCGTGAATATCAAGTCCTATTCCGGAGTCGTCGCTGGTGTCGTTGCTTCTACAACAGTTTTAGTTACCCCAGCCCAGGCAGCAAATATACAAGTACGGGAACTGGCGGTACGGCCAGGGGATGGCAACCTAGAGCTCGCCCTTAGTCTTGCGCCAGAGAGTGCAAACCTGTCTGGTGAGAAGCCCCAGATTTCGACGACCCAAAAAGACCGGGTACTCATTGCAGAAATTGCCAATGCACGGTTAGATCTCGGCAATGGACAGGATATTTTCAGCCAAGATAATCCTTTACCGGGGATTGAGCGCATCGAGGTGATGGAGTCGGCTCCAGGCAATGTCAAAATCGTTGCCCTAGGGGAAGTGGCAGCACCAAAAGGGGAAATCCTCAGCCAGGATAACAACAGCATTTTGCTCAATGTGACCACCTCGACAGCAGACACGACAGAAATGGCCCAGGTCACAGAGCCCTCCACAGTCATTGAACCGACCTTGTTGGCTCAGAGTGCCCCCAGCAATAACAATCAAAATAATTTCCTCCAACCGACGGCCCCCATCCCACCGTTTTTACCAAGGGCCAGTGCGCCACCAGTGGGGGATATCTCTATTTCAACCATTGATACAACTCTACCTAGATATGTAGATCTGCGGACGAACGCAATCGTACCTCGCCTTGTCCTTAAACAGGCTCCTGCAGAGGATGTGATGGCATTGTTAGCGCGAACGGCAGGTATGAATTTAGTAGTTTCCGATGATATTAGCGACAGCACAGTTTCTTTAGATTTAGAGAATGAGCCTGTACAAGAAGTTTTCAACTATGTTTTGATGATGGCTGATTTAAAAGCCGTTATGAAAGATCGGACAATTTTTGTTGGGAAAAATCTTCCAGGTGCTATTAACCCAAGCATTACTAGAACTTTTCGTTTGAATCAAATTAAGGTTGAGCAAGCTAGAGCTTACTTAGAGACGGGATCAACAGGAATTACAAGAACAAGATCAGTCACAGCAAATGCAGGGACTGGTATCGCTCCGTCAGTTGCCACAACGGTTTCATCTTCAATTAATTTTGGAGAAGAAGGAGGTACTAGTACTGGAGAAAGTTCTTCTACTGAAGGAGAAACCGAAACTCAAGGGCGTTTACAATCTTTACTTTCTCAGTTGGAAATTCGTACTGATGAACGCCTCAATTCGATCACTCTAACAGGTGAGCCAAAAATTGTTGAAATTGCAAGTACGATGCTTCAACAACTGGATGCACGTAAACGTCAGGTTGCATTGAATGTCAAAATCATTGATGTAAGACTAGACGGTAATCGTTCCATAGCCTCAGATATTAAGTTTTTGCTGGATGATCGTGTAGGCTTTGATGCTGATAATGGAATTATTTTGTCTCCTAATGGAGAAGCAAGGGATATTCTAGGTCGTGGCCCTCTGTTTGTTCCCAATGTAGGAGGTATTGATATTTTGGGTTTTGGAAACCCTGATATCGAATCTGGGCGCACTAATCTCGCTGGCTCTTTAGTAGCAGGTTTATTGGAGCAAGGAACTGGAAAAATTTTGGCTGACCCAACCTTAATCATCCAAGAAAATGAAACAAGTGAACTTCGCCTAACACAGGAAGTTATTGCTAATATTACCCGCACTGAGGAGGAGGATGACAATGGCGATTCTACCATTACTGTTGAAGCTGAAATTGATGAAGTTGGTTTAATCGTGCCGATTACTGTTGATAGCATCGATGATAATGGTTTTGTCTCATTGAATATCAGTGCAGAAGTATCGGATGTGGGAGATGAGCGAGAATTTGTATTTGATGGAAATGGTGCAATTATTTCTTTGAAGCGAACGAGTCTATTAAATTCAGGTCTTGTTCGTCTAAGAGATAATCAGACTCTCATTTTAGCTGGTGCAATTAATGAAGAAGATTTTGTAAATACCTCTAAGGTACCTATTCTTGGTGACATTCCTATCATTGGATCATTGTTTAGAAGTACAACTAGAGAAAATATTCGTCGCGAGCTTTTATTTATAATTACTCCCCAGATTATTGATGAATCTGATGGAGCGACTTGGGGTTATGATTATCAGCCTAGTGAAACAGTCCGTGAAATGCTAGACAATGCTCGTTTCCCCACCCGTTAACCATCCGTAGGGGCTTGGTTCCCATGCCCTTGGTTTCTATTATTTTGGATTTGGAAACCAAATCCCTACGGTTATTGCGATGGCAAATCAATATAATCCGCAAATTCATCATCGGCGCTCCATTCGTTTGAAATCTTATGATTACAACCGGGCAGGCGCATATTTTGTGACAATTTGTGTGCAGGCCCGTGAATGTTTATTTGGCACGATCACGGATAAAATCTTGCACTTAAACGAGTATGGAAAAATTGTTGAACAAGTTTGGAATTATTTGCCTAGACATTTTGAAAATCTAGAAATTGATGCCGCCGTGATTATGCCCAATCATTTTCATGGCATCTTAATTTGTACCGAACCTGAAACGACAGATTTCCCTGTGCCACCGCCAAAAGATGCTTTTAACGCCATTCACAACAAAGGCGATCGCCCTTTTTACGAACAAAAAACAAATCTTGGCAAAATCATCGCCTATTTTAAATATCAAACAACGAAAAAAATCAATCAAAAACACGGTCTAGTTGGGACAAAAATTTGGCAAAAAAACTATTACGAGCACATTATTCGCCATGAAAAATCTCTCAATATCCTCAGAGAATACATAGAAAATAATCCCTACAATTGGCACACCGACCAATTACACCCCAATATCCCATCGAAATGGTAGGGATTTGGTTGCCAGGGGATTTCATAATAATGGGATTTGGAGACCAAATCCCTACGGGAAAAACGGGACTGGCCGGATTCGAACCGGCGACCTAGCGCTTCAGATTGGTGTGGGTTTCCCCAACTCTCTGGACTATCTCTTCACCTTAGAAATAGGGATTTAGTAATCAAATCCCTGCGGTTTCCGTAGGTGGTGGCCGTTATGCTGGGTTGGCGATGACCTTTCGCTACAAACGTTAGCATTCAAGATCCTCAAAAAAATTTGCCCCAAAACCAACCTGCTAGTCTCTGCACCTTCCTCCGGCGAGGCACCGAAAGGCTTGGCTCAGGGTTACCCTATGATGAAAATTTCCATCACTTAGGCTTCCTTGAATTTGACCACATTCAGCCATGGCGTTTCCGATCCATGCTGCCCGAAAGATTCAGGAGGCGCTTGCTCTATCCTGCTGAGCCACAGCCCCAATAAAGCGCCCAAATTATAACATAGCTTTTTTTCTATGCTAACTAGCGACCTGTTCTCGGATCAGTTGCACCGCTTCCCATAAATTTTCCACAATGAAATCTGGGTTGTGGGCGGCCAATAGTTGGCGATCGCGAATCCCCGAAAGAACTGCAATCACGGGAATATTATGGCTCTGGGCCGAGCGGATGTCGGCTTCCGTATCCCCCACCATCCAAGTGGTTTCTTTGGGACGCAGTCGGGCGAGGCTTTCGCCCATGAGTAACGGCTTTTGATAAAAATCTTGGTTGCGATCCGTTGAGTCGGGTAAACAAAAACGGCGATCGCCCGGAAAAATATCCTGCAAAACCGGATGAAGCTGCAGAATTTTGTCTAGTTCGCTGTAACGGCGCATGGTAACCGTCATCACTTCCCAGCCCAAGTTTTGGGCCGTCGTCAATGCTTCTAAGGAACCTTCAATCAGGCGATCGTGCACCATATTTTCCAGTCGATGCACATGGTCATCTCGGAGCCGCTTAAACTCTGGTAACTGATCCTCCCGGAGACCCGACCGCAAACCAATATCGGTCTGGGAAGTCTTTTGTCGCTTTAAAGCCCAAAATTCCTCCTTTGTTAAGGGGGATAACGTTTGCTCCGGTGCTGCGACTTGGGTTAACCGCCAGCGATAAACACGATAGTAGCGTTCCGACAGATCTACGACCACCCCATCAAAATCCGAAATCAACCTGACCATAACCTTGCTCTCATGCTCACAATACTTTAAAGATTGCCAGTATTAAACCAAACAATCTATCTCATTAAATAATTTTCGAGTTCAGGATATTTTCCAAAAAGCCCGTCAATACTGGCAAGCTGAGCCTGATACACCAGAGCTGTCGCAATAATCATGCGATCAAATGGGTCTCGATGAATAGGAGATAAATTTACAGCCCTTGCTGCAATTGTTGCCGTTAAAGGCAAAATCTCGATACCTGCCGGATCTAAAGCCTGCCGTATCCATTCTTCGGGGCGACAAGTCAGTTGCAAACGCTGTCGCTGACAGGCTAGAGCGATTTCGTAGCAAGATAGCGGCGAAACACCAACAACATCGACTCGTTCCAGCTTCTCAACCCAGTGGGACGGAAATTGATCAAAATCGCCATTGATGAGCCATAACCAAATATGGGTATCTAGGAGAATTACTTCAGACATTCCCAATCTGCTTCATCTACTAGGGGTGCCACAATATCACCGAGGACTTTCGCTTTGTCAGCCAAGTGTGATGGGGGAAAGTGGCGTTTTTTCTGAATCGGAGAACCTTCCTCAATGATCGTCACAATTACCCGTGCTTGATCAATTTGGGGCACTTCCCCAAGCCAAATCATTTGTCCTGCCTCATAAATTGCCTCGTAACTTTTCAGCATATCGATTCATCCAGAGCATTACCCATACATTTTAGAAGTTTTGTCCGATTCAAACCCAAAGCTAAGTTCAGAAGTAGTGGGGAGGAACAGACTAGGGGATAATCAACCTACTACGTTTTTATCGGATTTAATGTCTTCAGCCCGCCAACTCGCCTTCCTCGCCCTCCGGCAAATCATGTACCACAACGCCTATACCGATGTGGCCCTTGATCGAGTCCTCCACAAAAGTAACCTCACCGGGAGCGATCGCGCTTTAGTTGCCGAATTAGTCTATGGTACTGTCCGTCGCCAAAAAACCCTCGATGCGATTATTGATCAACTAGGAAAAAAGCCCATCGATCAACAACCGCCTGATCTACGGGTACTCCTTCAACTGGGTTTGTACCAACTGCGTTACTTAGATCAAATTCCCCCCTCGGCGGCGGTCAATACCAGCGTTGAAATTGCGAAAACCAACAAGCTGGGCCAATTAGCAGGGGTGGTAAATGGCTGTCTGCGCGGTTATCTGCGGCAACGGGACAAAGGCCATGATCCGCTCCAGTTACCAGAGACAGCAGCAGAGCGGCTAGCTTTGCAATATAGTTTTCCGGAATGGCTGATTGGACAATGGCTTGAACAATTTGGAGCGGAGGAAACGGAACAGCTTTGTCAATGGTTTAATCGGCCTGCCCAACTGGATCTCCGGGTGAATCCCCTCCGGGCGAATGTCGCCGCTGTCCAGGATAAACTCACCCAGGCAGGGGTCAAAGCCGAGGCGATCGCCAATTTACCCAATGCCCTGCGCCTAGTCGAAAAACGGGGTTTGATCCAAGATTTGCCGGGTTACAAAGAAGGCTGGTGGACAATCCAGGATGCCAGCGCCCAATTGGTAACCCACTTGCTCGATCCCCAACCGGGGGAAGTGATTATCGACGCCTGTGCAGCCCCCGGCGGCAAAACGACCCACATCGCCGAAAAAATGCAAGATCGCGGCACCATCTGGGCCAGCGATAAATATCAAGCCCGCATTAATAAAATTGAGCAAAATGCCCGCCGTCTCAAGCTCTCGATGATCCGCACCCTCATCGGTGACAGTCGCACCTATTCGCAGTTTCGCAATATGGCCGACCGAGTCCTGCTGGATGTGCCCTGTTCGGGCCTAGGGACACTCCACAAACGCCCCGATATCCGCTGGCAACAAAACCCCCAGAAAATTGCGCAACTGACCCAACTCCAGAGAGAACTGCTCACCACGGGGGCCACTTGGGTCAAACCGGGAGGCTATTTAGTCTATGCTACCTGCACGCTAAATCCGGCAGAAAATGAGGCGATCGCCAACCAATTTCTCGCGGAACACCCAGACTGGCAGATTGTCCCCCCCAGACCCGATTCACCCGCTTTTCCCTACGCCCAGGAACAGGGTTGGATTCAGGTCTTACCCCAGCGCCATGACATGGATGGTTTCTTTATGGTGAAGTTGCAACGGCCTGCCTAGAGGGATTGGGCGATCGCCTCGGTGAGGGTTTGCAGAGATTCAGAAATTTTGACGGGATAGGCCTCAGGCTTTCCTAAACGTTTTACTTCATCGGGCAGTTGGCGCACGTTAGCCGTCGTTCGTTGGCGAATGGTTGCTAAATCCTCTGGGGATACAAGGCGTTTTCCTTGGGCCATCACCTTTTCGAGCAGAGGCATTTCTCCTGATTGGGGAGCTTCATTCACTAAACCGAGGCGATCCCGGCCAGCCTCTAGATCGCGGAAAATCTGCTTACAACCCGGATAGGTGGCTTTTCCGCTGGACTTTTTCATCGTCGGGCGATCGCCAATTTTCACTAATTTATACACGCCATTAACTGGGTCGCCTGTCACCAATTTCGTCCCCAAACCATAGCCATCAATGGTTGCCCCAGCCGCCTGGAGCCGCGCCATTTCTACTTCATCGAGATCACCGCTGGCAAAGATTTTTACCGTCGTTGGTAACGCTTGCCGCACCTGTTGGGAGAGGGTTAATAAATCCCCCGAATCGAGGCGTACTCCCGCTAAATGGGTTTCGCCAGCCTGGATCGCCTTACCTAAACGCTCCGCCGCCGCCACGGTGTCGTAGGTATCAATGAGCAAAGGGGCCGCCGGAAAATAACGGTGAAACGCCCGGAACGCATCGTCCTCGGAGCCTTTGAGGGTGCCCACTGCCATCACCAAGGCATGGGCCATGGTTCCCACGGGTTTAATTCCTAACTGTTGTGCGGCTAAAACATTGGACGTGGCATCTAACCCGCCAGCCAAAGCCGCCCGTGCCGCCCAGGTAGACCCCTGGGGACTAAAAGCCCGCCTTGTGCCGAATTCTAATAATTGGCGATCGCCCGTAATATGACGCATCCGTGCCGCCCGTGTTGCAATTAGGGTTTGGTAATTAATGGCATTGAGCAGAAACGTTTCAATAATTTGGGCTTGCCACAGGGGGGCTTCGATCCGCAAAAACGGCTCCTGGGGAAAAATCACGGTTCCCTCCGGGACGGCCCAAAGATCCCCTGTAAAACGGCCCGTGGCGAGTAAATCCCAAAAGGCAGCTGGGGCCTGCTCAAAAATTCCGGTACTGCGGAGATAGTCAATTTGCGTCTCCGTAAACCGTAATCCTTCTAGGTAGCTTAAAACCTGCTCCAGGCCCATCGCCACCAGATAGCCAAAGTCATCGGGCAAGCGACGGGCAAACATTTCAAAGCAAGCCGGGGTCTCCGCCAGCCCTTCCCCCACATAACAGGCTGCCATGGTGAGTTGGTAAAGATCCGTTAACAGACTGTAGTCCTGGGCCGTGATGTCCAAATTTTTCCCAACCATGGTGCGTCTTTCGCCTCCAATGAATTAATTTAGTGTTTATTTTACAATAAAAAATCTGGATCGGCTGCTTTTAGGGGTGAATGTTAAGATCCCATCAGAAAGTTCAGGGGAAAAAGATCCATGGCAACCCAACACCAGCGGCGATCGCAAAATGTGCCCGGTGACTTTTATGTGGACAGTAGTTGCATTGACTGTGACACTTGCCGTTGGCTCAGTCCAGAGATTTTTAACCGCCAGGATGGGCAATCCGCCGTCTACCACCAACCCCAAACCTCTGACCAAAGGCGGGCCGCCTTGCAAGCTTTATTAGCCTGTCCCACGGCCTCGATCGCCACCGAAACCGCACCGAAAGATCTCCCCGCAATCCAGGCTGAGTTTCCCCTGCCCATTGTTGAAAATATCTATTATTGCGGCTACCATTCGCGCAAATCCTTTGGGGCCGCCAGCTATTTTATCCAGCATCCAGAGGGGAATATTCTGGTTGATTCTCCCCGCTTCCAACCCTCTTTAGTGAAGCAACTCGAAGCCCTTGGCGGCGTGAGATATTTATTTTTAACCCACCGGGATGACGTGGCCGATCACCAAAAATTCCATGATCATTTCGGTTGCGATCGCCTGTTGCACCGGGCCGATCTTCGGGAGGGAACAAAAGCCGTAGAAACCGTTCTCGAAGGCACCGAAGCGATCCCCTTTCTCAAAGATTGCCTAATTATTCCCGTGCCGGGCCACACCGAAGGCCATGCAGTGTTACTCTACCGCGATCAATATCTTTTTACCGGGGATCACCTAGCTTTTTCGGCGCGCCTGGGTCATTTGACGGGCTTTCGGAATCACTGTTGGTATTCTTGGACAGCGCAAATTGAATCGATGAAAAAACTCCTCTCCTACCCGATCACCTGGATTTTGCCGGGCCATGGCCGCCGCTACCAGGCCGACAGCGCAACCCTACACCAAGATTTAAAAGCTTGTATTCAGTGGATGGAGTCCGTGGCATGAGCGTAACGTTTTTCTGGTTGGTGGCGATCGCCAGTAATCTTTGTCTCATCGGGGTGAATTATATTCTCTGGCGCAAAGTTCGCCGTTGGCACCAGGATCTGCGCCTTAGTCGCCACCGTTTCGCCCTAAACGAACGCAAAATCAAAATTGTCGTGGAAGATTTAATTCAACAAGCAGACGTGATCCCCGCCACCACCCAACAGATCCAGATGAAAAAACAGCAAGGGCAGCAAGTCATCGCCCAGATTAAGCTGCTCCAACAACTCCTTCGGGCGTTAATCTTTGTGCGACGTCGCCTCTGAAATTACCTGTTTACAAAGCCTGCAAGTAACCTGTTAACCGAGTTAAAGTGCGCTGATTTTCCGCTGGTGTTCCTACACTAATCCGCAGGCCGCCCCCCGTGTGTCGAATTAAAGTCCCCTGATTTTTCAGAGTTTCGACGAGGTTTGCTAAGGCTTCTGCCTGGGGTTCCATCGCTGGCTGGAGGCGACCATAGAGGAAATTCGCATCGCTCGGCCACACCTGGAAATTCGGCAGTTGCCCTAACACTTGGTAAAGTTTCCCCCGTTCCTGTTGAGCTTCGGGAATGGTTTCTAACAGGCGATCGCCATGGTCGAGGGCGAGTCGGGCCGCCGCCTGGGAAAAACTAGGCAAATTATAGGGGAGGCGTACCTTTTCGAGGGCTTGGATAATTTCTAAACTGCCCACGGCATAGCCCACCCGCAGGGCCGCCAACCGGAACGCCTTCGAGAAGGTGCGCAGGATCACCCAGTTGGGCCGCTGTAGGACTTCTGCCACCAAAGTTTTTTGACTAAATTCAAAATAGGCTTCGTCCACCACCACGAGAATATCCGGCGGCAAAGACTGGAGCCAGCTAATTTCTGCTGCCGTGAGACATTGGCCTGTGGGAGAGTTGGGATGCACCACAAATACCACCCGCACCGGTGCCCCTTGGGGTTGGTCAATGGCGTTTTGGGCCGCCGCAAGATCCCAACTAAAGTCTTCTGGCTGTCGGGCGATCGCCACGGTGTGAATTCCCAAAGTTTGCGCCAAAATGCGGTACATCGAGAAGGTGGGTTCGGCCACCAGGATCGACCCTTCCCCGCCCAGGCAAGTGGCAATTAACAATGAGCGGATCAACTCATCGGAACCATTTCCCACGGAGATGTGGGCCGCTTGAATATCCCCGGTCAACTGCCCAGAACGATTCACATAGTCGGCAATGCCTTCCTTGAGCGCCCCATGGCCCCCGTCAGGATAGCGGTTTGTGGCAATTTGATTTTGATAATGTTCGGCCAAAATTTCCTTGAGATCCGCTGGGAGATCGTAGGGACTTTCATTGGTGTCGAGAATATCTACCGGCGTATTTACCGGGCCACCGGGGTGGGACACATAGGCTTTGAGTTGGGCCAAGTCAGAACGCAAAAAGGACATAGGTGCTGTGCAAAAAAGAAGAATGAAAATCAATTCCCCAAGGGCATTGAAACGAACGCAAATGAAATGTAATCAATCTGTGAAATCGATCATAAGTGTGAACTACCCGACGCTCATTGCTAGGCAATAGAGCGCGGGCTTCCTGTTTCAACGGGAACTGCATCCAACAAAACAGACGTTTTGCCAGGTTGTCTTACATTCCCTCCACAGGCAGTATCGCTGGTTCCCAACGACAATACTTGAACTGAGTCCAGTCGAAGTATCCGCAAGCCTTCATTTCTGATATTGATTGCTGCATTGATGTCCCTGTCATGATGAGTGCCACACCCTTCACAATTCCAAGTTCGTACATCCAACGGCAGACTTTTTACCCGGTTTAGACACACATGGCAGGTTTTAGAACTAGGAAAGAAGCGGTCAATCTCCAGATATTGCTTTTTTTCCCATTCCGCCTTGTACTTAAGCATCGTGCAAAACATTCCCCAGCCCGCATCACTGATTGCTTTGGCTAAATTATGATTTCTCACCATGCCCTTCACATTGAGATTTTCCACCACAATCACTTGGTTTTCGTTCACTACCTTGCGGGATAGCTTGTGGAGAAAATCCCCTCGACAGCGCGCAATCTTGCCATGGACTTTTGCCACCGCCAACCTTGCCTTCTGTCGATTCCGACTCCCTTTCCGTGTCCGAGAAAGCCTTTGCTGTTTTCGCCTTAGGTTCCGTTGATGATTGGCAAAATGCCGGGGGTTTGCAAACTTAGAACCCTCACTGGTAATCGCAAAGTGAGTTAATCCCACATCAATTCCTACAGCCTTGCCTTTCTGTTTTGACTCAACCTTTTCTTTCCCGTCACCTACTAGTACAGAAGCAAAATACTTCCCATCAGGGTTCCGTGAAACAGTGACAGTTTTTATCGTCCCCTCAAAAGGACGATGAACACGACAGTAAACAGCACCAATCTTGGGTAGATGTACGTAATCCCCCTCAAATTTGACATTCTGGGGGTAGCTAATGGATTGCTTTCCATGCTTTGACTTGAAGCGGGGCAACATTGCCCGCTTCTCAAAGAAGTTTTTGTAGGCAGTCGAGAGATTGAGGGCGACCGCCTGAAGACATTGAGAATAGGGTTCTTTTAGCCACTCATGCTCCTTTTTGAGAGCAGGTAAAAGCCCTTGAAGATAGCCACGAGATAAACCCTTACCAGTTGCCTGGTAAGTCTGTTGACACAAATGCAGCGCATAATTCCAGAACCAGCGAGCACAACCAAAAGATTTCGCCAGAGAAACCCGTTGAGTGGCAGTAGGGTAAAGTCTGTACTTGTAAGCGCGATACATTTATCGGGAGAAAAGAAACGTGATAAATAAATTTGTAGTATAGCATCAGATAAAAGCTTGTCTCATCCCCATCGAAGGGAATCGACAAGCGCAGGATGTCCGTGTTGTTGCTGAGTTTACCGAAGCATCCCGATGCTGAAGTGAACTGCCCCGCCGCAAGCAGCAGAGCTTCCTACCCAAAGAACAGCTTTCTATTCCGAGGAATAGCGAGTCTTAATATTCTGGCGATAGGCTGACTCCCCAGTTCCTGAGGGCAAAACTCATGGTCACAAAAAATACTTTGTATGTGTCTAGCTTGGTTTTCGCTATCTGTTGCCATGTCAACACCATGATTATAGAGGATTACGCCCTAAGGGGCGGGGATTTCAACCCATTGCCGTTAAAATTACAGCGTTCGACTGAGCTCACGCCGAAGTCGCGGGACTTACTGCCTCCCGAACCCACCAAAAGTTAAGGTTGCGTTATGTAAAAATAATGTTGGTGCAGTGGGGAGTCGCCTTAGCCTAAAAATTGGGAATTTTCCTGCACCGTTATTTCACGTTTTCCACTTCCTATCTAAACGCAAATCACCATGAAATTGGCAGCCAGAGTCGGTCAAATCAAGCCTTCGATTACCCTCACAATCTCCGCAAAAGCAAAGGCCATGAAGGCGGATGGGATTGACGTGTGCAGCTTTAGTGCTGGAGAACCAGATTTCGACACCCCCGATCACATTAAAACTGCTGTCAAAGCCGCCCTCGATGCGGGAAAAACCAAATATGGCCCTGCCCCCGGAGAACCAGCCCTGCGTCAGGCGATCGCCAAAAAATTACAGACAGAAAATAATCTCCCCTACAACCCCGAAAATGTAATCGTCACCAATGGCGGCAAGCACGCCCTCTATGGTTTGATGATGGCCCTCATTGAACCGGGGGATGAGGTGATTATCCCGACCCCCTACTGGTTGAGCTATCCAGAAATGGTGATTTTAGCGGGCGGCACCCCGATCTTCGTCGAAACCACGGCAGCAACGGGCTACAAGATCACTCCGGATCAGTTGCGCCAGGCGATCACCGACAAAACGAAATTATTTGTTTTCAACTCCCCTTCGAATCCCACCGGGGCCGTCTACAGTCCGGCAGAGGTAGCGGCGATCGCCCAGGTTTTAGTGGAAAAACAAGTGTTGGTGGTGGCCGATGAAATCTACGAAAAAATTCTTTATGGGGATGCTGTTCACCAGAGTATTGGCTCTGTGAATGATGAAATTTTTCCCCTAACAATCACCTGTAATGGCTTCGCGAAGGCGTTTTCGATGACGGGCTGGCGCTTGGGTTACATTGCCGCGCCGGTGGAACTAATTAAAGGCATGATCACGATCCAGAGCCACAGCACATCCAACGTTTGTACCTTTGCCCAATATGGGGCGATCGCCGCCCTAGAAGGAGGACTTGATTGCGTCCAGGAAATGTTAACCGCCTTTAGTAAGCGTCGGGAAGTAATGCTGGGGGCGATTCAAGATCTGCCGGGTTTGAGTTGTCCATCCCCCGACGGTGCCTTTTATCTCTTTGTGGATATCAGCGCCTACGGTCTTGATTCCCTCAGTTTTTGTAAACAGCTCCTCGCCGAGCAGCAGGTGGCGGCGATCCCTGGGGTGGCCTTTGGCAACGACCGCTGCATTCGTCTGTCCTACGCCACAGATCTCGGCACCATTGAAAAGGGAATGTCCCGTCTTGGCAAATTTCTCCAGTCCCTCTCAAGGTAAGTAAAATTTTGCCGAAGCCCAGTTCTGACTGTTATAAATCAGGGGTAAATTTCTAATTGACTTTATGGCCGAGCTTGACGATCACACTCTCCCCAATCCCGACTCAACATCGACGGAGTTTTCTTCTAACTCCAGTGAAAGCGCGACCCCGGAGATTGTTACGGAACGTGATGATCTCAACCCAAAAGAGCCAGAAGCAGTCATGGCGACCCCGGAGTTGCAGTTCGGCCTTGAAGCTGACCACCTCACCCTAGTCTTACCCACCACCCAGACCTATGAAATTGAGGCTTGGGACACAATCTGGGCCAATTTTCGGGAGCAGTTGCAGGCTGCTGCTGATTTTCCAGTCGCCCACGTTCACTTAATCGCTCAAAATCAACTGGTAGGGGGCCGTCAACTCCAGGAACTGGCTGACCTACTCAAACCCCACGACCTAAAGCTCAAACGCATTTACACCAACCGACGGCAAACGGCGATCGCCGCCGCTACAGCAGGTTATAGCGTCGATCAAGATCCCCCGAATCAACTGTTGGCGGATGTTCCTCTAAAGTTAAAACCGCTCCTGGCCCCCGATAAAGAACCGGAGGTGTTGTACATTGACCAAACCGTCCGCTCCGGAGTTGAAATCGTCTATCCCGGTTCGGTGATTGTCACAGGGGATGTCAATCCGGGGGGAAGCATCGTCGCGGACAAAGATATTGTGGTGTGGGGTTGTTTGCGGGGAGTTGCCCATGCTGGTGCAAAAGGCGATCGCACGGGACGGATTATGGCGTTGCAAATGGAGCCGACCCAACTGCGCATTGCCGATGTGGTCGCCCGTGCTGCCCCCCAGGCCGTTGAGCAACGAAAGCCAGAGGTGGCCTATCTGACCCAAGAGGGAATTCGTCTAGCTCCGGCCCTCAAATTTTCGAAAAACTACCAATACCAAGCCGATCAACAGCATTGGCAGGAAACATCTGATCCCCTCTTACCTGTAATATCGTAGCTAAGCTGCCGCAACCAGTGGCTATGTCGTAAGCTTATTGAATTATTTATCCACCCAGAAGTCTATGAGTCGCGTTATCGTTGTGACCTCCGGAAAAGGAGGCGTCGGCAAAAGCACCTGTACCGCCAACCTCGGTTCGGCCTTGGTCAAGCTCGGCAAAAAAGTGGCCCTGGTCGATGCGGATTTTGGTCTGCGAAACCTGGATTTGCTTTTGGGTTTAGAAAATCGCGTTGTCTATACGGCCATTGAGGCGATCGCCGGAGAATGTCGCCTCGAACAAGCCCTTGTGAAGGACAAACGGCAGAATGGTCTCGTCCTCCTGCCAGCAGCCCAAAACCGGAATAAAGAATCCGTCACTCCCACCCAGATGAAACAGCTCATTATGCGGCTGAATAAAGCTTTTGATTATATTTTGGTGGACAGTCCGGCGGGCATCGAGATGGGTTTTCGGAATGCGATCGCCGCCGCGAGGGAAGCACTGATCGTCACAACCCCCGAAGTGGCTGCCGTACGTGATGCAGACCGGGTTGTGGGTCTTTTAGAAGCCTATGGCATTAAACGGACGCGCCTCATTGTGAATCGCCTCAAGCCAGAAATGGTCAAGCAAAATGAAATGATGAGCGTCGAGGATGTCCTCGAAATTCTCGCCATTCCGCTCCTGGGGATTATTCCCGACGATAAACAAGTCATTGTTTCCAGTAACCGGGGCGAACCGTTGGTGCTAGGAGACAAACAAAATGACCTCCCTGCCACCGCGTTTATGAATATTGCCCGCCGTCTAGAGGGGGAAAAAGTGCCCCTGTTAAACCTAATGGCCAACCAAGAGGGATTCCTTGCCAAAATTCGCCGGATCTTTGCCAGTTAACTGCTGTCTCTGATGCGGAATATCGCCCTCATTCCCCTCTATGCTGAAATCTAATTAATGTTTCCCTTTGTAATGATGTAATGAGTCATGATCCAGGAATTACTTGAAAAGCTGCTCCATTGGCAGTCTCCCAAGAGCAGTGACGAAGCAAAACGACGCCTCAAGCTGGTCATTGCCCACGACCGGGTGGGCCTCAGTCCCGAAAAAGTCGAGGAGATGCGCCAGGAAATTTTGGCCGTCGTCGCTAAATACGTCGAGGTGGATCCAGAGGAAATGGAGTTCGACCTTTCGAGTAGTGACCGGATGACGGCTTTGGTGGCAAATCTACCGATTCGTCGAGTACGGGATATTCGTTCCCTAGAATAGTTTTTTACGCGAAGATCCGATGATTCTGGCACAATAGGGCAAGCAGTTAGCATCAGTAGGAGTTGTTGGTCATGTTGGCACAAATTTTGGCGATCGCCGTTGCCCTGGGGAGCGGGTTGCTATTTCTGACTGCCTTTATTTTCCCGAAACTCCACCGCCAAGATGACTTTTTTTGGAGCACTGTTGGTCTTTTCTACGCCCTCGTCCTTTGGGTTTGTGCCGGGCAAATGGCTGGGGCCATCCTGTTGGGGCAATTGGCCAGTGTGATCCTCCTCGGTTGGTTTGCTTGGGAAACCCTCCGACTCCGCCAGGTGATCGCTGATCCCAGCAAAATCCCCAACCTCGACAAAGTTTCCCTGGTTGGCTACGTCAAAGACCGTTTTAAAAAGCCCAAAGTTACGTCTGCCCCAGCAACCAAAAAGACCCAAAAATCTTCCTCCGATTCCTCTAAAACTACTGACCTCGCAAAGGAAGCTCCAGAAACCTCTACACCATCTGAGTCTCCTGAAACGGCCCCAGTTACATCTCCCGAAACTGAAAAGCCGACCCCAGAACCAGCAACGCCCTCTGCTTCAAAAGATTTAGACAAAGCTGACTCTACAAAGCCCGTTCCCTCGCCAGAAGAAGCTTCTGAGACACCCACGGAAGTATCCGACACCCCAGAAACAGAAAGCGACGCCATCACCGCTCCACCGATTACGGCACAACCCTCTAAAAAAGGATTTTCCTTCGGTCGGCTATTTGGACGTAAATCCGCATCTACCGCAGCCCCAACGGAAACCAGTGCATCAGCAGGAGACGAAGATATTGAGCAAATTTTTGCCGAAGAAAAAGATGCGTCTGAGCCAGACACTGCTGTTAATGATGTCACCGACGAAACTTCCCCTCTAGAGGAACCCCAAGCTGAAGCTGCCGAAGCAGCAACCCAGGCAGAAACAGAAGCCTCGGCTGAATTAGACGAAACCTCCAAAGCCGAAGATACTCCTAAAGATTAGGGATCGCCCCAAGAATTCGCTATGATCTTTGACTGAAGCGTATCGTTGATCTCCCGTGCCCTATGGATACCAAAGCCTTTAAACGTTCCCTAAATCACTCTGAAAATTACTATCGCCAAGGATTTGGCCATAAAGATGAAGTGGCTGGCATGATGACCAGCGAATATCAAAGTAGCCTGATCCAAGAGATCCGTGACAACAACTATGAGTTAACCCGTGGTGATGTCACCATTTACCTGGCGGAGGCGTTTGGCTTTTGTTGGGGGGTAGAACGGGCAGTGGCGATGGCCTACGAAACCCGCAAGCATTTCCCTACGGAAAAAATCTGGGTAACAAACGAAATTATCCACAATCCCTCGGTGAATAATCGTCTGAAGGAGATGAATGTTCATTTTATTGAGGTGGTTGATGGCGCTAAGGATTTTAGTGGCGTGGCGAATGGCGATGTGGTGATTCTGCCGGCCTTTGGGGCGACGGTGCAAGAAATGCAACTGCTCAATGATCGCGGTTGTACGATTGTGGATACCACCTGCCCTTGGGTCTCTAAGGTGTGGAATTCCGTTGAAAAGCACAAAAAGAAAAATTACACTTCGATTATCCACGGCAAATATAAGCATGAGGAAACGGTGGCTACCAGTTCCTTTGCGGGGACTTACCTCGTTCTGTTGAACCTAGACGAAGCGGAATATGTGCGGAATTACATTCTCCATGGAGGCGATCGCCAAGCGTTCCTCGACAAATTTAAAAATGCCTATTCCGAAGGGTTTGACCCTGACAAAGATCTAGACCGTGTGGGCGTGGCGAATCAAACCACCATGCTCAAGAGCGAAACGGAACAAATGGGCAAACTGTTTGAACAGACGATGCTCGAAAAATTTGGCCCGACGGAAATTAATGACCACTTCATGAGCTTCAATACGATTTGTGATGCCACCCAAGAGCGCCAGGATGCGATGTTTGACCTCGTGGAAAAAGATTTAGATCTAATGGTCGTCATCGGTGGCTTCAATTCCTCCAATACCACCCACCTCCAGGAAATCGCCGTCGAGCGCAATATCCCTTCCTATCACATCGACAGCGGCGATCGCCTTTTAGGGAATAACACCATTGCCCACAAACCCCTCGATGGTGAAATCACGACCCAAACCCATTGGCTCCCGGCTGGCAAACTAAAAATTGGTGTGACTTCCGGCGCGTCTACCCCCGACAAAGTTGTTGAAGACGTCATTGCGAAAATCTTTGCCGAAAAAGCCCAACCAGCGGCCTTGGTCTAACTTTTTCAGGCACCGTTAAACATCCGCAAACGTAAAAAATATTTACCCCGTCCTACTGCTGGTGATCGCCTGGGGATGGGGATTTTTATTGGGGAAATTCCTGGCTCGGTTGTCCTAAATATTTGCGCAAATAGGGCGAAAACACCTCATAAATCAAAGTTAAGGGTTTACCATCATGCCAAAACAGATAATGGCGGCCCCAAAAAGGCCCTTCTTCCTGAAAAGCGGCTTCTAGGATTGGCGATCGCCCCAGATAAATTCCTTGAATATCCCGGTACAGTTCCGTGTGGAGCCGTGACAAACTCTCCCAAATGGGCAAACTGCGATTTTGCAAATAATCATCCACATGGTTCGCATCCCACCAGGATGTTGCATAGGCCAAACGTTGTCCCCCCGCCGTCCGTAACCACACCTGACGGCGTAAATGGGGCGTTGGGATCGCAGAAATCAAACTCGGTGCCCCATCATTATCCGTACCAATGGGGGACATGTCGATCACATCGACCTCAATTTTTTCCCGTGTCAGTAGACCCAAATGGCGGGTCGGCGAACCATCCCCCAAGAGCAAAATTTGCCAGGGCGGGGCGAGTTGGCTGTGGGGGAGTCCCTTTTGTACTTCGGCCATCCCCCCTTGCCAGATGGGTTCTAAACAGTGCCACTGACGCTCTTTAGACGTTGCCAAAAACGGAGAATTGAGTGCTAGAGTCAAGATTCTTCACAAAACTTCAACTAAACTGATCATAAACAATTCTTGCCCACCCTGCCGCTGGGGTTCTCACTGTAACCAGGGCAAATTGACATCCCTCAGTGCTTATGTTTTGATAGTATATTGGCTCTGTTATAGTTATTTCTATAGAAGTTTTTCACAGTTAAAACAAATGGTAAAGCTCCGTCTAAAGCGTTTTGGTAAGAAAAGAGAAGTTAGCTATCGTCTTGTGGCTGCCCAAAGCACCAGCCGCCGCGATGGTCGTCCCCTAGAAGAACTCGGATTTTATAATCCCCGTACCGATGAAACTCGCCTGAATGTGCCGGCGATCGTGAAGCGCCTCAAAGAAGGTGCCCAGCCGACAGACACAGTGCGTGACCTCCTCGAAAAAGCTAAAGTATTCGACCAAGTTTAATGTCTAATTTAGACGATCTGTCTAGTGCATCCCATTCAGCAACGGCAAACTACGAAAAATTAACCAAATTTCTTCTAGAGCCATTGCTTGATGACCCCCAATCCCTGGCGATAGATTGCGAACAGCTATCGAGTAGCAACCGGGTTTTGATCCGTGTTGCTTTTGAGCAAGAGGATAAGGGAAAGGTCTTTGGGCGTGGCGGCCGAAATCTACGGGCCATTGAAACCGTGCTCAATGGGGCTGCCACCAATCCTCAGCAAAAAATTTCCTTGGATGTGTACGGTAGCCATGATGGCAATGGTGGCCAGAGAGAGCGTTCCTCTGGTTCTTCTCGTGGTAGAAGGGAAGACGGTCGGCGTGGTCGCACTTCCCGACGGCCCCGCACGCCGAAGCCCAGCCCCCAGTTGCGGAACTCCGACGAGGGTTAGGCTATTTTTGCGTTGCGACAAAATTGAAATTGTGTCCCTGGTGGATGCCTCCTGAGACTCCAGTCGCCCTTTGGTTTGGAGTCTTTGTTATTGGTGCTGCTATGCCTAGGCTTCAGTTTGGACGGTTCAGTTATCTTCGAGGCGATACCCAAGTTCGGCGAGGCGGGTGCGGGATTGTCGCCATTTAGGTTGAACTTTAACGAAGAGTTCGAGATAAACTTTGCCAGCAATCAGTTTTTGGATTTGCTGACGGGCGGCGGTGCCAATGGTTTTAAGCATGGCCCCTTTTTTGCCGATGATGATTCCTTTTTGGGAATTGCGTTCGACGTTGATGGCGGCACGGACTTCGGTAATTTCTTCTCCTTCATTGACTTGTTCGATGGCGATCGCCACAGAATGGGGAATTTCCTGGCGAGTGTGGAGCAAAATTTGTTCTCGGATTAGTTCGGCCATAATAAAGCGTTCGGGCTGGTCGGTGACGAGGTCGGGGGGGTAATAGTAGGGGCCAGGATCGAGAGCCTGAATGAGTTTGTCTTGGAGTTCGGGAAGGCGATCGCCAGCGAGGGCCGAAAATTCTTGGAGTTGCCAATTATTTTGGCTGGCGAGGTCTTGATAAGAAGCGAAGATATCTGGCTTATTGTCGGGGCGTTGGTCAATTTTGTTGACCCCAAGGATCACCTTGGCTTCTGTCTTCACCAAAAAGTCCGCGATAAATTGATCGCCTTTACCCAAGGGAACCGCACCATCAACGATAAATACCACTAAATCCACCGCCCCAACGGTACTGCGGGCGTTTTTGACCAAAATTTTCCCCAGCTCGTGGTGGGGCTTATGAATCCCAGGGGTATCGACAAAAATAATTTGCGCTTGGTCAGTGGAGAGGATACCGCGCAGGCGATTGCGGGTGGTTTGGGCGACGGGGGAGGTGATCGCCACTTTTTGACCGATCAATTGATTCATCAGGGTGGATTTGCCCACATTGGGACGACCGATCAGGGCAACAAAACCAGAACGAAAATCGGCGGGGGCAACGGGAATAGTCGGGTTGAGATCAAAGTCTTGGGTCATGAATTTGTGCGATGTGGCGTGTTTTTATCTTACTGGCTGGAGGCGTTGCCAGAGACGGGGGATACCTTCTGTAACGATGAGGGCGATCGCCAAATAGCGCCCATAGTTCACCAGGCCAATTGGGGGCAACATAAGACTTGCTCCTTTCAGCAGGAGATAACTGAGAATTAGGATCACCAACCCGCCGAATCCGAGCATTATTTTGTCGCGGTAGCCCTGGGGCGGCGTAAAAGTAAAACTTGGAAGCACCAAAAAACCGCAGAAAATTCCCAGTAAATCTGCTAATCCCGGCAAGGCGATCGCCACCAATCCCCCCAGGCCCCAAAAGCTAATTTTTTGCCACCACTGATAATTCGGTAAGGGAATCATCCCGTCGAGCCACAGGCCAACGCTAATCCAAAAAATTCCT
>NZ_CAWLTV010000069.1:0-129528 GCF_963864045.1 Picosynechococcus sp. NKBG042902
CCTTACTAATGATGGGTGCTGAATCAGGAACCATCGCCTGTTCTCAGCTTAGTAGTGGAACGGGTGATCCTATTGAAAATACCCCAGAGCAAACAGAAGCAGATCAACAGACAGAAACGGTCGGCCTCTGGCCAGTTTTTGTCGGCGATCGCATGGGCTACATCGACAAGGAAGGAACGATAGTGATCAACCCTCAGTTTGGTGACGCTGCACCTTTCTCGGAGGGGCTAGCGCCAGTCAATTTCCAGCTCGGCGATCGCTATGGCTATATCGATAAAGAAGGAACGATGGTGATCAATCCTCAGTTTGATTATGCTGACTCTTTCTCAGAGGGGCTAGCGCGAGTCAATGTCCAGCTCGGCGATCGCATAGGCTATATCGATAAAGAGGGGACGATGGTGATCAATCCTCAGTTTGATGACGCTGACCCTTTCTCAGAGGGGCTAGCGCGAGTCAAGGTCCAGGTCGGCGATCGCATGGGCTATATCGATAAAGAGGGGACGATGGTGATCAATCCTCAGTTTGATTCTGCTGGCTCTTTCTCAGAGGGGCTGGCGGCAGTCCGGGTCGGTGAGCGTTGGGGTTATATCAATAAAGAGGGAACAATGGTGATTAATCCTCAGTTTGATGACGCTGGCTCTTTCTCAGAGGGGCTAGCGGGAGCCAAGGTCCAGGTCGGCGATCGCCTCGGCTACATCAACAAAGAAGGAACGATGGTGATCAATCCTCAGTTTGATTCTGCTTACCCTTTCTCAGAGGGGCTAGCGCAAGTCCAGGTCGGCGATCGCTGGGGCTATATCGATAGAGAAGGGACGATGGTGATTAATCCTCAGTTTGATGACGTTTGTGCTTTCATAGAGGGGCTGGCCGCTGTCAGAGTTGGCGATCGCTGGGGCTATATCGACAAAGAAGGAAAGATGGTGATCAACCCTCAGTTTGATGATATTGAAACCTCGTATTCGTATACAGGTGAATGTGTAATGGATTTTTCAGAGGGGCTAGCGCAAGTCCAGGTCGGCGATCGCTGGGGCTATATCAACAAGGAAGGTGAACAAGTATATTTGGAATGAACCCGCACGCAATAACGGTGTCAGGAAGGATTAACAGCCCTCGGCGGTGCGACAACCCTGCACCCATTCACTCGTGCCTCCGGTAAAAAATTCCTTTTTCCAGATGGGGGCATTGTGCTTGATCGTATCGATGCCATAGCGACAGGCGGCAAAAGCTTCGGCCCGGTGGGGACAACTAGCGGCGACGAGGACGCTAATTTCGCCGATTTCCAGTTTGCCGATGCGGTGGTGAATCACGACTCGATTGGTGTCGGGCCACTGTTGGCGGATGTCGTGGGCAATTTGTTGGAAAACGGCGATCGCCATTGGCTCGTAGGCTTGGTATTCGAGATAATGAACAGCTTTGCCATCGCTGCGATTCCGGACGGTACCGCTCATCACCACCACGGCCCCACTACCGGGGTCTTCGGCGAGACGATACACCGTATCAAAGGAGAGGGGAGCAAAGGCGATCGCAAACTGATCGTGGGGATAGGTGGGGACGCGCATCGGGTTTCATCTAAAAGCTTATGCTAGTCTAAAGGACGGTTCTTTCTTGATGCAAAACGTCTATGGCTTCGCAACTCCGGGTTTTTGTGCCTGATCATCCCCTCCTCAAGCATTGGTTGGCGATCGCCAGGGAAACCAATACCCCCACCCCCCTGTTTAAAACGGCCATGAAAGAACTGGGGAAATGGCTCACCTACGAAGCCTGTCGCTATTGGCTGCCCACCCTCGATGCCGCCGTTGAAACCCCTCTCGCCCAGGCCCCAGCCACCTTAATCCATCCCCAAACACCGATTATTGCAATTCCTATTCTGCGGGCCGGACTTAGTTTAATGGAAGGAGCCCAGGAGGTGATCCCGAATATTGCGGCCACCTATCACCTCGGCTACAAGCGAGACGAAGCAACCCTTGAAGTGGCTTGCTATCTAAATAATTTGCCAGAGCAATTTGCCCCAGAAACTCGTCTGCTACTCCTCGATCCGATGTTAGCCACGGGGGGGACGATCACGGCGGCCATGGCTGAAGTGACAAAACGCGGCATTGCCATAGAGAATGTGCGCATTGTTTCCGTAGTTGCTGCTCCCCCAGCCCTTCAGAAACTGAGTCTAGACTATCCCGCCCTACAAATTTATACGGCGATGATTGACCAAGAACTGAATGATCAAGGCTTTATCGTGCCCGGTCTCGGAGATGCCGGCGATCGCACTTTTGGTACCCACTAAACCCTAATGCTGCTGACTCGCCAAGGGACAACGAACAAATCTCCTGGCAAGGGTCATTCCCTGGCAAAAATCTTTGCAAACGCACCCTAGTCAAGAGCGATCCCCAACCGTTAAGCTTAAGGTAGCACTGAGAAGAATCAAGGGTTTTGGTTTCCTATGAGTCAACGCGATGGATTTGGGACAGGGTTCCTGTTAGGCACTATTTTTGGTGGTGTTGTGGGGGGCATTGCCGGGGCGATCGCCGCTTCGAAAGTCAAAGACAATCGCGCCCCGCGTCAGACCGAATGGTCAGAGGAAGAAGAACCCCTCAGCTTTGACACCGAAGAAGGGATGGAAATGGCCCGTCGCAGCCTTGAAAATAAAATTGCCCAATTGAACGGTGCCATTGACGATGTCCGCCAACAAATGACGGTGTTGCATCCCCATAATGGTCAGGAGCCATTGAACCCCAATTCTTGATATCCGTACCCAAGCAATTTTGCAACATCGGTTAAGATGAACGACAAAGACCCCATTGTCAGGTCTTCAGTTTTTTACACGGTAACAGGAATATGGCAGCCGAACTATTACGAGTCAGCCTCGGAAACTTTATCCAGATTTATCTTCTGCTTCTTATTGTCCGCATTCTTCTCAGTTGGTTTCAGACCGCAGATTGGGCAATGCAAGTGATGGGTTTTCTGAGCCCTGTGACCGACCCCTACCTTAACCTGTTCCGCTCGTTTATTCCGCCCCTGGGAGGCTTGGATCTATCTCCTATTGTGGCAATTTTCTTACTCCAGGCGGTTGGTGGCGTCCTGGGCGGTGGCGCTTTATTCTAAAGGTTTTAAAATTTTTGGCGATCGCCCCCATTGTGATTTTCTCCAGTTGGGGGGATCTGCTCTGGCGAATTTTTTCAAGTTTTTTCCACAAAAACAGTTCTTTTTCCACAAAAATCCGAAAGTTTTCCACAAGAGACCCAGCTAAATCTTAAGAAAATATAAAAAATTCCTTTGGTGATCGCCTGATATTTTTCCACTGTCGAAATCTTACTGAGGGACGCAAATGACGCCCAAACCTGCCATCTGTCGAATATGCTCTTCAAAGAAGGCAAAAATCTCTGGTATTTGAAGCCGCTGAGACATAACTAACAATGAACAGTCTGTGTAGCTCCATTTCTTATCGTCATATTTTCTGAAAGTTTCCCAAATAGCATCATCATCACTGTCAGATAAATGACAATATTGATGTTCTGTTCGTAGAAGTTCACCAAGTTGCACTGAAGCCTTGCTAGAAACTCGTGTACGGAACCATGTCACGGTTTCATCAAAGACTGTTTCTAAAATCACCCACTCCTTTTCTGGGTAACTCTCTACATATTTTCTTGCGGTTTGGTTATGGGTTTCTGTCTTGATAAAGAAGGCAATCAATGCAGAAGTATCAACAAAGATGTTTGGTTTGGACATTTTTAATATAAGTCTTGATCCAGATTTTCTGCATAATTTGTCAAACCTATTTCACTAATTAATTCTGAAGGATCTAGGTTCACGACTTCAAAAGCACCGCATAGCTCCCATGTCTTTGTTTTTGTAGGAGACCTTTGTTCTAAATATTCGTTTAGAGCTTGTAAAAGAAGACTTTGCAAAGGCTGATTTTGAGATTTTAATCTCTGCATCATTTCTTCAGGTACTTCCAATGTAATTTTATTCATTAGTTTCTTGAGGGAAACAACAGTGAGTGTTTATTCGTAACCATGGGAATCGAGGTATTGTTCATAAGATTCTCCTGTATTCGCAGCATAATATCCCATGACTTCTTTCTCATGCTCCAACCATTCATTTCTTTTGATCTCATTAAAGTCACGTAGCGCACTCCATGGTGTGACATCTGTATTTTCAGAGTTCCAAACCTCTTCAAATAACATGTATTCACGTTCATTTTCGTCTTTATAAATTTTTGCAAAAACCCTTAAAATTCTATCTCGTACAACCTCAATTTGCTCTTCATTTGAGCAGTTCTCAATTGCTTCAAATTCCTTGGAGAAAAAGCTATAAATATAAGAGTCAGGTTTTTTAACCCAATCATAGAGCAATACCTTCCCATCATTATATTCAACAACAATATCACTGCCTCCTGGTATGTGAGATAATGAATTTATTCTCCACTTTCGTTCAACTTTGAAAATCTTATTGTACAAATCATCTGGCAAACCAAAAGTATTGATAAATACTCGATTTGCTTCTCTTTTCTTCCTTGCTCGAGTGCACTCATCTTTTTCGATGAATATATTGCCGTCTTTTTCTTGACTATTATTTTCTACACCAAATAACTTTTGAATCTCTTGTTCATTCAGAAATATCTGAGTAATATTTTTGATTTTTTGCTTTTGATATTGTGTAGTTTTTGTGTCTTTAAGTATATTGCCAACTAAATGTTCAAAACTCTGTTGTAAATCTCTTGGTATATCTTCGAAAAAGAGCCATATCTGCATTACATTTAGGCCCTTTTTATTCTTCTCAAATACATACCACATCTCCTGGTTGTAATAATTTTCCTTGTCAAACTGTTTTGCAAGATCAAGACTATATGCCTTGATAGTTGAGATGTGAAAAAAGATTTCTTTTTCGGCTTTGTGAGAGGTGAGTTCTTGGGTGACAAATCCAAAGCCTTTTGATGAATCATATCTTTGAACTTTGCCAAAATTTACTTTCATATTTTGAATCTCTTAAAAGATATTATTTTGATTAATCAACCTTGATTAATCCTTGATCTGGAAGATCTTTCTTTAATTCTGCATTAATTTTAGCTTGATACTCTTGAATTCTAGCTTCTAACGAAGCGATCGCCTTTTTGAAATGTTTTTTGCCTATAAACAGGAAGGTGAGTCAAAAATGGCTCACCTCAATTATAAAATTAGATTCGTCTATTTCGCCCCTACTGGCATACCGAGGAGGTCTTCGATCTTCGGCATATCCTCAAGGGCAATCACGCGACCCTCATCCTCAAAGCCATCAATCTCATTGAAGTTGAGGTAACGATACAGATCACCCTTAAACGGATCGATCTTTTCAGAAACGATCGCCTGATATTCTTCCACCGTGGGAATCTTGCCGAGGAGCGCACAAACCGCTGCCAACTCCGCCGAACCAAGGTACACTTGAGCGCCTTTACCCATCCGGTTATTGAAGTTACGGGTGGAGGTGGAGAAGACTGTTGCGTTATCTTCCACACGGGCTTGGTTTCCCATACAGAGAGAACAACCGGGCATTTCCGTCCGCGCCCCTGCCGCCGCAAAGACACCGTAAACCCCTTCATCCCGGAGTTGCTTTTCATCCATGCGCGTGGGTGGACAAATCCAGAGACGACCTTTGACAACACCCGCCCCTTCCAGGATTTTCGCCGCTGCGCGGTAGTGACCAATATTCGTCATACAGGAACCAATAAAGACCTCATCAACCTTGTCTCCGGCACATTCAGACATCAGTTTGACGTTATCAGGATCGTTCGGAGCCGCAACAATGGGTTCTTTGATCTCGCTTAGGTTCACTTCGATCACATCCGCATATTCCGCATCAGGATCCGCTGACATGAGAGAAGGATTCGCCAGCCATTCTTCCATCTTCGCAATGCGGCGCAGCAGAGTCCGGGCATCGGAATAACCACGGGCAATCATATTCTTCATCAGCACGACATTAGAACGCAGATATTCCGCCACGGTTTCTTCACTGAGTTTAATCGTCGAACCAGAACAGGAACGCTCGGCAGTTGCATCGGTCAATTCAAAGGCTTGCTCTACCTTGAGATCCGGCAGACCTTCCATTTCCATGATCCGACCGTTAAAAACATTGATCTTGTTCTCTTTGCCGACGGTCAGTTTGCCCTGTTGCATCGCCACCCAGGGAATCGCATTCACGATATCGCGGAGGGTGACACCGGGTTGCAATTCGCCCGTAAATTTCACGAGGACAGATTCCGGCATATCAAGGGGCATGACACCGAGGGCCGCTGCAAAAGCCACCAAACCAGAACCCGCCGGGAAAGAAATCCCCAAGGGAAAACGGGTATGGGAGTCACCACCAGTCCCCACGGTATCGGGTAATAACATCCGGTTCAACCAAGAGTGGATAATGCCATCACCGGGTTTGAGGGCAACACCGCCACGGGTCGCAAAGAAGTCGGGCAGTTGCTTGTGGGTAACGACATCAACTGGCTTCGGATAGGCGGCAGTGTGACAGAAAGTTTGTAGGGTCAAGTCCGCATTGAAACCGAGACAAGCCAGCTCTTTTAGCTCATCGCGAGTCATCGGGCCAGTGGTGTCTTGGGAACCCACGGTGGTCATGATCGGCTCGCAGGATGTCCCAGGACGAACCCCTTCTAAACCGCACGCTTTACCCACCATTTTTTGTGCCAAGGTAAACCCTTTGTGGGTATCTTCGGGCAGGGAGGGACGCACAAACACCGTCGTCGGTTCTAGTCCGAGGGCTTCACGGGTTTTGTCGGTGAGTGCCCGACCAATCAGCAAAGGAATTCGACCGCCTGCGCGAACTTCATCGAGGATCGTTTCAGGCTTCAGTTCAAAGGTCGAGATTGTTTCACCCGCTTCGTTGGTAATTTTGCCTGCGTAGGGATGGATGGTGATCACATCACCCGTATTAAGCTTGCTGACATCACATTCAATGGGCAGTGCGCCGGAGTCTTCAGCGGTATTGAAGAAAATCGGGGCAATTTTACCACCGAGAATATAACCGCCTGCTTTTTTGTTGGGGACAAAGGGAATGTCGTGGCCGAGGTGCCATAGTACAGAGTTGATCGCTGATTTCCGAGAGGAACCGGTACCGACCACATCACCGACATAGGCAACGGGATGACCTTTTTGCTTTAGTTCAGCGATGGTTTCTAGCCCCTCTGGCATTTTTGATTCCAACATTGCGAGGGCATGGAGGGGAATGTCGGGGCGGGTCGTGGCGTGGGGCGCGGGAGAAAGGTCATCGGTGTTGGTTTCGCCGGGAACCTTAAAGACAGTAACGGCGATCGCCTCGGGAACTTTGGGCTTACCAATAAACCAAGCGGCTTCTGCCCAGGCATCGATCACTTGTTTAGCGTAAGTGTTGCTTTCGGACAGTTCGAGGACATCGTTAAAGGCATCGAAAACCAACAGGGTTTTACTCAGGGCAGTGGCGGCGGCACTGGCAATATTGCTGTCGGGGGATTTGAGGAGTTCGACGAGGGATTGGACGTTATAGCCACCCACCATAGTTCCCAGGAGTTCCACTGCACCCTGGGGACTGATCAGGGGACAAGTAATTTCTTTTTTGGCAATTCCGGTTAAAAAACCCGCTTTCACATAGGCGGCTTCATCAACACCGGGAGGCACGCGATCGCGCAATAAACTCAGCAGTTCTGCTTGTTCTGCTTCGGGGGGATTTTTGAGGCGATCGCAGAGTTTAGAGGTTTGTTCTGCGGTTAGCGGTAAAGGGGGAATTCCCAATTGGGCGCGTTCGGCGGCGTGTTTGCGGTAGGCTTCTAGCATAGGGAGATCTATCGGTTATCTAACGTTTTAGATACTCTATTGTAATGCCCGCTGTAATGGCGCTATGGGTGAACAATCTCAGTCTTGGATTGTCCATAGAAGTAAGGCAAAGCTGGGCTGTTTAAAGAATTTTTTGGAGCAAACGGTAAATCAGGGTAAACAAGGCGATCGCCGCCACCAAGCCCGCCCCAACTAAAACAGCAATCATTGCCAGGGTGGTAAATTCCATAGTTTGCACCAGGAAAAAAGCCGCCCCCAGGGTAATGGCACCGAGGATCACCATTTCCTTCAGTTCGAGAATACGTTGGGCGATCGCCAAAATGATTAACCCCATGGCCGCCCCCCAAACGCCCATGCCCACATTGCCCGCGAGGAAAGTCCCCACAAGGGGCATCAATAACACCCCCTCAAAGCCCGTAAACCCCACCCCAATGAGGAGGGGCACAACAGAGCCAGTGGCAGCTTGGCTCGCAGTCGGTGTTTTCGCAGGAGGTGGCGTTTTTTTTGGTGGCGCAAGGGGGGCCTGTTTTTGTTGTTTAGGGGATTTTGCTGGGGCCGGAGGCTGTACCCTTGTGGCGGCGGTGGCGGGTTGAGCGGAGCCTTGTTGCTGGTTAGGCAAGTCTAAAAGTTTGAGGGCGACCTGGGCAGATTTTGGGCGATCGCCTGGGGTGGGTTCCAACATCAAATCCAAAAGCGCCCCAAAGCGCGGTTCAATTTTTTGGATAAATTTGCGCCACTGCCATTTATTCTGATACCCATCAAACAATGTTTCCGGCGTTTCCCCCGTGAGCAACACAATACAGGTCACTGCCAACGCATAGAGATCCGTCGCTGGATAAACCTGCGCCCCCCGCATCTGTTCCGGTGGTGCATAGCCCGGTGAATAAATCCCCGTCGAACGTTGGGACGCACTGGCCGCCCCTGCCCCTGCCGTGACCTCCTTCACTGCCCCGAAGTCGAGCAGATAAAGTTCTCCGTCCACATGGCGCATAATATTCGACGGTTTAATATCCCGGTGGATCGTGCCCTGGTCATGGACAAAGGCCAAAACCTTTAACATCGACACAAAAATTTCTTTAACTTCCGTCTTTGGTAACTTACCCCGTGCCGCTAATTCCTGTTCTAGATCTTTCCCCTCGATGTACTCTTGCACGAGATAAAAATACTGGGCCGTTCCCTGGCCCTGGGGTTGGGGCACGATCAACGGGAAAAACGCAAACAAATCTGGGATCTGGGGATGGCGATTGCCGATTCGTTCTAAAACATGGGCCTCCCGCTCAAACAATTCCTGGGCCATAGCCAACTGCTGATCATCTAGATTCCCCATGGGCTGAAACTGTTTCACCACGCACAGGCGCATGGTCGGCGTATAGCGATCGCGCGCCAAAAAAGCCGTCCCAAAGCCCCCCTGACCGAGAAGTTTTTGGGGAAGGTAGCGACCACCCAAAATTAAATGCATCCCGCAACTGGTGCAATATTTCTGCTGGGCTGTTTTTAGGTGGGTTGGATCATCGAGATCACTAAAATGATTTTGGGGATGGTGACATCCGGGACGAGTGCAGAGGATCTCCATGCCAAGGTTTAAAAATGAGGTGAAAAAAGAGCGTCAATTTGCCCCCCATCCTAACAGAGAACCCTTTAGTAGAGTTCGTATTTCAGCAGGCGACATTCCAAGCCACCGTTATAGACCACAAAGCGTCGCGACGCCCGCAGTCCGACTCGTTTCGCCAGTTCTGCATTGCCCGTAAGAATATAGCCCGTCCAGCCCTTAAACCGCTGTTTGAAAATATCGCCAATGCGTTTATAGAGCAGCCCTAGATCTTCATCGGCACCGAGACGATGGCCATAGGGCGGATTACAGATAATCACGCCACGGTCGGCAGGGGCTTCTACTTGTTCTAGTTCCCGACAAGCCAGTTGGATATGGTCGGCAACGCCACAATTTTCCGCATTCGTCCAAGCTTGTTGAATCACTTCTTGATCGCGGTCTTGGCCAATGATTGGCTGTTGCAGTTGGTCTTTGGTGGCATATTCGGCCTCGTTGAGGAGGGTTTGCCAAAGCTCGGCATCAAAATCTTGCCAATGCTGAAAGCCAAAATCCCCCTGGAAAAGGCCGGGGGCAAAATTCAAACTTTTTAGGGCGGCTTCAATGACAAAGGTGCCGGAGCCGCAGAGAGGATCCACGAGGGGCAGATCCGGCGTCCATTCGGCGAGATCCAGGAGACCAGCGGCAAAATTTTCCTTAAGGGGTGCTTTCCCCATGGCGGGCCGATAACCCCGACGGTGCAAACTATGGCCGGAGCTATCGAGGCTGATAGTACAACGGTTATCGCGAATGTGGGCATTAATCAGCACGTCAGGATCTTCGACATTGACACTGGAGCGATCGCCAAATTGATCCCGCTGTTGATCGATGATCGCGTTTTTCACTTGGAGGGCGGTGAAATGGCTGTGATTGAGATTTTTATTTTTACCGGTACAGGTGACGGCAATGGTTTGGTTGGGCGCGAGGTATTCAGACCAGTCAATGCTTTGCACGCCCCGATAGAGTTCCTTGGCTGTAAAAGCTTTGACTTTTTTAATCTGTACCAGCACCCGAAACGCCAACCGTGACCAGAGATTGACTTTGTACAGTAACTGGCGATCGCCTTGAAAAGAGACCCCGCAATATTCTGTTTTCACCGCCTGGGCACCGAGGTTTGTCAGTTCCTGGGCCGCAAGCTCCTCAATGCCCTGGGCTACCGTTGCAAAATAGGTTTGCATTCTATATTTATCGCCTGAAATTGTTTGCCGGAAAGATTATCCCCCAGTGTAAGGGATGGGGCGATCGCCTTTTTCCTAATCCGAATTCGGTAGGATAGAACATACCATCACCCAGCACGAGGGACGATTTTATGACCGTTGCCACGAGCCGACCTGTCCTCACCGAAACCCAAAACTTAACCCTCCCTGGCCGCTACAGTTGGGAAGAATTCCAAGCGATCCAAACGGCGATCGGTCAAGCTGCCAGCCTGCGGATCACCTACCTAGACGGAGTAATTGAACTGATGACCCTGGGGGAATACCACGAATCCATCAAAACCATTATCGGCTTTCTCGTAGAACTATATTTGTTCAATCAAGGCATTGAATTTTATCCTGTCGGGAGTGCCACCCGTGTCTCGCGAGAAAAATCCGTTTCCTTTGAACCAGACGAATCCTATTATCTCGGTGAACAAAAAGAGCATCCCGATCTCGCCATTGAAGTCAATGTCACCAGCGGTAGTCCCCAGAAACTCGAAAAATATCAACGCCTCGGCATTCAGGAAGTTTGGCTGTGGCAAGCGGAAAAATTTTCAATCTATGTCCTCGAAGAAAATACCTACCAAGCTTTATCCAAAAGTAAATTGCTGCCAGATCTTGACTTTGAACTGTTAGCGCAATGTGTGCTAATGCCGTCGCGATTAGAAGCAATCCAGACCTTTACGGCCCAATATCCCCAAAAATAATTAATCCAGATGCCAAATGGGGTTTAAATCGAGTTCAAAGCCTAATAAAACTTGTTCTCCAGAAAGACAATTTGGTTGCTCTAAAATTTCTGGCGCTTGGTTTTCTCGATAAATTTCTACCCGCTCCGTGGTCGGATCAATCAGCCAGCCTAATTTTGCGCCATTGTCTTGATATTCCTGCATCTTTTCCTGGAGGGTTTGGAGGCGATCGCTAGGGGAACGAATTTCCACAACAAAATCTGGACAGAGGGGCGGAAACTTCGCTTTTTCGGTAGCGGTGAGGGCATCCCAACGGTGACGGCTTACCCAGGCCGCATCTGGAGAACGGTGGGCACCATTGGGCAACTTAAAGCAAGTGGAAGAATCAAACGCAACGCCTTGTTGATTTGTTGTACTCCATATTTCTAGGCGGGCAGATAGCTTAATATTGCGTCGTCCAGTTTCTCCGCCCGTCGGTGGCATGATAATTAATTCTCCTTGGGTACTGAGTTCAAAGCGGCAGTCCGGATTGTTTTGGCACAACTCAAAAAATTGTTCGCCACTGAGCCTGCATGTATCGGGAAGACTGAGGGTGAAATTCATTACGCTAGACCCCATCGCCAGAAAATTTTGTCTGCATCCAGCTTAGCTTGTCTGTTTCAGAAAAAGGCGATCGCCTATTCTGCTATTTCTTTCAACTCGGCAAAGCGTAACTTTGCGGATCGTGCCCGGGGATTTTGGTTGATTTCCGTTTCACTGGCAACCATCGGCTTTTTTGTTAAAACCCGCCAAATGTCCCGCTGCCGAAAAGCATTTTTGACGAGACGATCTTCTAAACTATGGAAACTAATAATCCCTAATCGGCCTTGGGGTTTAAGCCATTGGGGGGCATTGACTAATAGATATTGCAGCGCATCGAGTTCACCATTGACGGCAATACGTAATGCTTGAAAGACCCTTGTTGCCGGATGAATTTTCGCTTTTCTCGCCTTGGGATGATAGGTATAAAACACAATTTCTTCTAGTTCTTTAGTTGTCTGAATCGGGCGTTTCATGAATATTTTTTTCGCAATTTGTCGTGACAATCGTTCATCACCGTACTCATAGAATAAATTCGCCAACGCCTTTTCCTCATAGGTGTTGACAATATCCGCCGCTGTTAATGTCTGTTGCTGATCCATGCGCATATCCAAGGGGGCATCAAAACGAAAACTAAAGCCGCGATCGCCTTGATCAAATTGCACCGAACTCACCCCAAGATCGGCAATAATCCCATCAAATTTTTCTCCCTGGGGATTAAACTCGCCAAAATTTGACCGCACCGCCCGGAAGCGATCGCCAAAGGATTTTAATCGTTCTGACGCCGCGGCGATCGCCTGGCTATCCCGGTCTACCCCCGTCACCCGCACATCGGGATATTGCTGCAAAATCAATTCTGTATGGCCACCCCCCCCCAGAGTTACATCGAGGTAATGACCCCCTGGTTTTACTCCCAAGCCCGCTACCAACTCTTCTCGCAACACCGAAATATGCTTAAACTCTGCCGCCATGAATCCATCCAATAAAAAACAAAATCCCCCTATCACTGAGGGGGAACCCAAGGGCGATCGCCACTAAACCAGGACATTACATCCCCATAATTTCGTAGCCAGAATCCACATAGAGCACTTGACCCGTGACCCCACTCGAAAGATCACTACAGAGGAACGCCGCCGCATTACCCACTTCCTTTTGGGTTACAGTCCGACGCAGAGGAGCCGTTGCTTCCACATGGTGAATCATATCGAGAATGCCACCCACCGCCGAGGACGCCAAAGTCCGGATCGGGCCAGCCGAAATGGCATTCACACGAATATTACTGGGGCCGAGGTCTGCCGCTAGATAACGCACACTCATTTCAAGGGCTGATTTTGCCACACCCATCACATTGTAATTGGGGATGACTTTCACTCCACCCAAATAAGTCAGGGTCACAATGGCGCCCCCTTCGGTCATCACGGTTTTCGCCCCCCGGGCCAGACGCGTTAAAGAATAGGCACTAATGTCGAGGGCCGTATTAAACCCATCCCGTGAAGTATCACTAAAATCACCCGTCAAATCTTCGCGGTTCGCAAAGGCAAGGCAATGGATCAAAATATCTAACTTGCCCCACTCTTTTTTGACAGACTCAAACACTTGATCCACCTGGGCGTCATCTTGCACATTACAGGGGAGGAAAAGAGAAGGGTTGAGGGGCGCCACAAGCTCACCTACTTTTTTCTCAAACCGTCCCTTATCATCGGGGAGATAGGTAACCCCAATATTCGCCCCGGCGGCATGTAATTGTTGGGCGATCCCCCAGGCAATGGACTTATTATTTGCAATCCCAGTGACTAGGGCATTTTTTCCGGTTAAATCAAGCATATGGGTTCTCAAAAAGTATAAAAAATTAAAGCCAAGAAGCCAGCGTATATTATCTTCGCGCTCTGGTGACTTCGATGCAAACGGCTACTTTAGGGCAAATCAGGGAAAATTCTGCAAAATGCCTGGGAACTAACCCAGAAATCCATAATTATTTTGAAGCAAAAAGTACAAAATACTATACCAGAGTAAGATTTAGTTTAAGGGGAATGCTCATGGTCTCTGCACACTGAGCGCTGATATTTCACCCATCACGGTGGGGAACTGTTGCCCAACAGAATCTATGATGTACAACCCTGATTTCAACCAACCTCCTTTCTCTTCTGCCAATCCAGTGCCTGAACTACCTGCGACTCAAATTACAGACCTTGCGACAGCGTTTCGTCAGTTTCACAGTGGCCCCTTCCCACCTGTTGTGGAGAACTATGACCGGGGCAAGACGATCTTTTTTCCGGGGGACCCAGCGGAACGGGTTTATTTTCTTCTGAAAGGGGCTGTCCGTCTGTCTCGGGTCTATGAAGCGGGGGAAGAAATTACGGTGGCCCTGCTCCGGGAGAATAGTGTCTTTGGGGTTTTATCGCTACTCACGGGACAAAAGTCGGATCGCTTTTACCATGCGGTGGCTTTTACTCCTGTGGAACTGCTATCGGCTCCCATTGAGCAGGTGCAAAAGGCGCTTAATGAGCACCCAGAATTGGCGATGTTAATGCTAAAGGGGCTGTCGTCACGGATTTTACAAACGGAGATGATGATTGAAACCCTGGCCCACCGGGATATGGGCTCACGTCTGGTGAGTTTCTTGTTAATTCTCTGTCGAGATTTTGGGGTGCCGACCGATGAGGGGATTCGCATTGATCTCAAACTGTCCCACCAGGCGATCGCCGAAGCAATTGGTTCGACACGGGTGACAGTAACGCGCCTCCTGGGAGAACTCCGGGAACAGGACATGATTTCGATTTATAAGAAAAAATTACCGTCCATGACCCCGTAAACCTGAGTCAACAGTTCGCTTAACGCTAAAGTAGAGAAGTCATACTTGTGTGTTTGGATGTCACCTTTTTGTTAAATGACCAGTGCTTTTGTACTAATCTTTTCAGTTTTAATCTTGGGGGGCATCCTGGCGGCACTGGGCGATCGCCTTGGTAGTAAGGTTGGCAAAGCGCGGCTTACATTATTTAATCTGCGGCCAAAACAGACGGCGGTGGTCGTCACGGTAATGACGGGAACAGTGATCGCCGCCAGCACCTTGGGGTTATTGTTTGGCTTGAGCAAGTCCTTGCGCCAGGGGGTTTTTCAGTTGGACGAAATCCTCGCCCAGCGGCGGCAAGAGTTGATGGATGTGACGGCGGAAAAGGAAAAGATTGAAAAAGAGTTGCAGGCCGCGAGGGACGATCGCCTAGAAGCAGAACAAGATTTGCAGGAAATTGAAGCAAAATTTGAAACGGCCCAAACTCAACTAGCGGGTTTTCGGGAACAGGCCAGCGAACTTCAGGCTGATATTAATGCGCTCACCACAGAGCAAACGACCTTGCGGCAACAGCGCGATCGCCTCCAGGCCCAAAGTGAAACTCTCCGCGCCCAGCTCAACCAACAAAACACCATTATTGAGGAACGCTCCCAGCAGATTGAAGCCCTAGAAGCCCAACAAAGTGAGCTCCAAGCCGAGATCAACCAGCGCGATGGTCGCATTGCCCAACTCGACCAGGCGATCGCCCAAAAGGATCAAGTGCTCACGGGCCTAGAAAATCAGATTGGCTCCCTAGAACAGCAAATTGATATCCTCGAAGCCAACTACATCAATTTCCGGAGTGGGAATGTCGCCCTTACGACAGGGCAAGTTTTAGCCTTTGGGGTGGTGCGGATTATTGATCCCAAAGCAGCCAGCCAAGCCGTTGATCAGCTGCTCCGGGAAGCGAATCGCAACGCGATCATTGCCACCGGAGGCGTTAATCCTGACTTTGAGGCGCGGGTGGTGCAAATTACCAATGCCCAAGTGCAACAACTCCTAGGGCAAATTGCCGATGGTCGGGACTACGTGGTGCGCCTCCTGGCGGCGGGGAACTACCTCCAGGGGGAAGGTTCCGTCCAAGTGTTTGCGGATGTGACTTTAAATGAGCAGGTTTTTCGCGCCGGGGAAGTGATTGCCACTTTGTCCCTAGAGGAGCTGAGTGTACAAAATCCTACTGCGGCCCGGCGTCCAGTGGATTTTCTGTTGGGGGCAGCGCAATTTAGAGCGCGGCGAGCCGGGGTTCTCGGAGATATTCAAGTTAAAGATGGCAATGTCGGTCACATTATCAATTTTGTCGAAGCCCTCAACAACTCACCAGAACCCGTGACAGAAATTCGGGCGATCGCCATCGAAAATGGTTTTACGGCTGGCCCCCTCCGCTTAGAATTAGTGGGCCTCAGTAACGGTAGAATCGTCATCAGACAATAGGATAAGAAGAGTACATGAGCGTTTATCTTGGGTTTGACCCAGGCCGTGACAAATGTGGCCTTGCGGCGCTGGATGACCAAGGGCAATTGTTGAACCATGGCGTCATTGCGGCGGATCAAGCGCCCAACATCGCGAAAGAATGGTGCCAAAGGTATGGTGTTTCCCTGGTGGTCATGGGCAATCAAACGACGGCTAAAGAATGGCATCAAAAGCTCACCGCTGTTTTGCCCCCAGACATGGCGATCGCCTTTGTCAATGAACGCAATAGTACCCTCGAAGCCCGCGATCGCTATTGGCAGATGTATCCGCCCAATTTGTTCCAGAGATTGCTCCCCCAGGGAATGCGTTTACCTCCCCGACCGATTGACGATATTGTGGCGATTTTATTGGTTGAACGCTATCTCAACCCAGCCTAAACAGCAAAAAAGATGGGCCAGAATCCGACCCATCTCGACGATTGGGGTGTGAGCTTAACCTAGAGTTTCACGAAGTTGCTGTTTTGCAGTTTGGAGGGCTTCGGGTAATTTGCTGGCATCCCGTCCCCCGGCTTGGGCCAGGTTGGGACGACCGCCGCCGCCACCACCGCAGAGTTTGGCAATGCCGCCGATAAATTTACCAGCTTGTACTTTTTTGCCTTTGTAAATCCCTTCACTAAAGGCGGCCACCAGGGAAACCTTGCCGTCTTCTGGGGTTGAGCCTAAGACCACTGCTGCCTCACCCAGTTTTTGCTGGAGCCGTTCAGCCGCAGTTTGGAGGGCCTTTGCATCGAGATCGCCCATATTTTCCACGAGAATCTTAAATTCGCCGACGGTTTCCGCTTGGTTCACGAGGGCTTCGGATTTGGCGATCGCCAGCTCACCTTTGACCTTTTCTAGTTCCTTTTGGGTGTTGCGCAGTTCCGCCTGGATATTTTCTACCCGTTCGGTGATTTCTTCCGGTTTGGCTTTAAATTTATCGCCGAGGTCTTTGACCACCTGATCGCGCACCTTGAGGTATTCCAGTACTGCTGGGCCAGCCACAGCTTCAATGCGGCGGATCCCAGAAGAAATGCCCGTTTCAGAGATGATTTTAAACAGGCCAATTTCAGCGGTATTTTTCACGTGGGTGCCACCACAAAGCTCCATGGACACCCCAGGAAAATCCACAACTCGCACTTCTTCGCCATACTTTTCACCGAACATGGCGACGGCTCCCTTCGCTTTGGCCTCCGCAATGGGCATCACTGCCACTTGGCCTTCGTGGGCTTCGGCAATCCAGGTATTGATTTGGGCCTCAATTTGGGTCAATTCGGCAGCAGTTAACGCCCTGGGGCAATTAAAATCAAACCGCAGGCGATCAAAGTCCACCAAAGAACCCGCCTGGGAAATGGAGTCATCCACAATGTTTTTTAGGGCTGCTTGCAATAAATGGGTTGCGGTGTGATTCGCCTGGGCGCGACGACGACAGGCCCGATCAATGGTGGCATTAACTGTGTCGCCGACCGTTAAACTGCCCCGTTCCACCTTGCCATGGTGGACAAAGAAACCCGACTCTTTCTGGACATCGTTAATGCGGACGACGAGTTGATCGCCAGAAAAATAACCGCGATCGCCAATTTGTCCCCCAGACTCTGCGTAGAAAGGCGTTTGGTTACAAATTAGTTGCACCACTGCCCCGGCTTCAGCGGTTTCTACCCGGTGGCCATCTACGAGAACGGCTTCAATTTTGACCTGGGATTGCAGATCCGTATAGCCTAAAAACGCCGTCGGATGGATGTGTTCAGCCAATTCATCAAGGCTGCCTTGGACGGTGAGGTCAATGGTTTCGTGGGCGGCCTTAGAGCGTTCCTGCTGCTTTTTCATCTCCGCTTGATAGCCTTCAGCATCAACCGTTAAACCGTTCTCTTCGGCAATTTCTTGGGTGAGTTCAAAGGGGAACCCAAAGGTATCGAATAGCGTAAACGCATCGACCCCGGAAATTTGTTTTTCTTCCTTGGCGATAATATCTGCGAGGAGTTTTTCGCCCCGTTCGAGGGTCTTGAGGAAATTGTTTTCTTCCCGCTCCAATTCCTGTTTAATGAAACTTTCCCGTTCGCGGGTGTTGGGGTAGGCGGCTTCTGAGAGTTGAATCGCTGTTTCTGCTACCTGGTTAATAAAATTCCCATCAATGCCGATCAATCGACCGTGACGCACCACCCGTCGAATTAAGCGCCGCAGCACATAACCCCGATCCGTATTGGAGGCCGTAATCCCATCGGCAATCATGTGGACGACAGAACGCACATGGTCGCCAATCACTTTTAAGGAAACCTTTGTTTTTTCGTCGGCTTTTTCGTAGTGAATCCCGGCGGCTTTGGCGGCCGTTTCAATAATTGGAAAGATCAGATCTGTTTCGTAATTGTTGGGCACCCGTTGGAGGATTTGCGCCATGCGCTCCAAGCCCATCCCCGTATCAATATTTTTGTTTTGTAGGGGCGTTAAATGACCTTCGGCGTCGCGGTTATATTGCATAAAGACGAGGTTGTAATACTCGATAAATCGGGTATCGTCCTCTAGGTCAATGTTGTCATCGCCGAGTTCTGGCTTGAAGTCATAATAAAGCTCAGAGCAAGGCCCACAAGGCCCCGTTGGCCCGGATTTCCAAAAGTTATCTTCTTCTCCCATGCGGATGATGCGTTTGGGATTCACACCGACCTTGTCACGCCATATTTCAAAAGCTTCATCGTCTTCGCGGAACACACTGACGACAATATTTTTCGGGTCAAGCTGAAACACTTCCGTAGAGAGTTCCCAGGCCCAGGCGATCGCCTGCTCTTTGAAATAATCCCCGAAGCTAAAATTACCCAGCATTTCAAAGAAAGTATGGTGCCGGGCAGTGCGGCCCACATTTTCGATGTCATTGGTGCGGATACATTTCTGGGAGGTAGTAGCGCGGGGGCTGGGGGCGTCCTGCTGACCGAGGAAAATCGGCTTAAACGGCAACATTCCCGCAATGGTGAGGAGTACCGTCGGGTCTTCCGGCACCAAGGATGCACTGGGGAGGATGGGGTGTTGCCGCTGGTTGAAAAACTCTAGAAATTTTGACCGAATTTCACTTCCGCTCAGGACAAGAGGCACACTAGACATAGGAGTTACGAAAAATTTTTGCGCTACAAACTTTACTGTCTGTATTGTGACATTCTTTGCGGTGGATTCTTGGGGAAAACCTCAGAATCAGGCGATCGCCCTGAGAACTTTTATTTTCCCAAAAGGCGATCGCCCCTATGCAAGCAGGTTGTCAACCGATACCGTCACGTCGGGAAAACGAAGAGGGGAAATTAGGCCTGTCTTTAGCGTCTGCTCTGTCGTGTAGGAAGCATTTTGGAGATCTTTAAAGACGATTAACTGGTGATGCTGCAAGTCAATTACCCAATATTCTTGAATCCCAGCTTCCGCGTAAATGCTTTTCTTTTCGGTTAAATCTTTTGTGAGCGTGGCTTGGGCACATTCAATAAGCCAAAAAATATTTTCAGGGTGGGGGTGATGGTTCAGGTATTCCCGTCCTAAGGGCTGCACGATCGCCACATCGGGTTCCGGTTCAGAATTATTCGGTAACGTAATGGGATGGGCTTCACTGACCAGAGCGCGATCGCCCAATAATCCTCGTAAATAGTGACCAATACTACGGGTGTAATAAGCATGGGGTTCTCGCTCTGGCGCCATGACAACTAAATTCCCTCGGAGTAACTCCACCGCTTCATCAACAAAGAGACCCGCCTCAATTGCTTGATGGTAGTTTGCCACTGTCCACTTGTAGGTTGCCAGAGTCATCGGTGTTTAATCTCTGCGTTCTGTTTCGATTGTAGCTGGTACTTTAATCTCCACTTATAAATATTGAGGGCGATCGCCCCAGGAACTTTTGTGCTTCCAAACGGCGATCGCCCAAGTTGATCTTAAGTTTTGAGTCAGAGATTAAGCGGACTGGATTTTTGCGTCCTGTTGACCGCTTTGCAGGAGTTTAATGATTGCTGATTTTTCTAGCAGTCCCACGAGGGTGCCGTTGGTTTGGATAACCGCCAGGGCTTGTAGACCCTGTTGTTCAAGTTTGGCGGCCACATCTAGGAGGGACAAATCAGACTGGACTTGATTTTCCGCAGGCACAGATTTGATGAAATCACGCACCTGATTGTGGGGCCAGTCATTGGTGGGTACGGCGCGAAGAACATCAAGGTGCACTTCACCGAGCAGTTGACCTGTTTCGTCCTGGACTAGGAAGCGTTTCCACTGGTTACCAGAGCGAATCGCACTGTTTGCTAAATCCCGTAGCGTCGTTTCTGCGGAGATGATCGGACTGTCTTCAACCACTGCATCAGCCGCCGTTAAGCCAGAGAGGGCCGATTGAATGGTGGCAGATTGGGCAGAACGACCAGCGTTTTGGAGCAAGAACCAACCAATAATCAGTGTCCAGAAGCTACCCACATTAGAAATACCAAGGATAGATAATGCACCGAGAATAATCGCGGTCCAACCGATGAATTGACCGACACGGCTAGCCCAGATGGTGCCGGTAAAACGATTTCCTGTTAATTTCCAGACAATAGATTTAAGGACATTACCACCATCAAGGGGAAGACCTGGGATCATGTTAAAGGTGGCCAAGATTAGGTTGATGTAAGCCAACAATCCGGCGATCGCCGCTGGCGGCCCACTAAGAACACCGCTACCTGTTAAGAGAAAGAGTGCGATAAAGAGAGCCAAACTCACAAGTGGCCCTGCTACAGCAATCCAGAATGCACCACCGGGCGTTTTCGCTTCTTCATCAAGGTTGGCGAGTCCCCCGAAGAGAAATAGGGTAATAGAGTTGACGCCAATTCCCTGGCGAATCGCTGCATAACTGTGACCCAGTTCGTGGAGTAACACAGAGGCAAACAGGAGCAAACCTGCTACCAATCCTAAGATTAAGGCATTAATGCCGAGGCTTGGGAACTGAGATGCTAGGCCGCCGCCAAAGTTCAGGGTGACGAGTACCAGAACAATAAACCAAGAAATATTGATGTAGAAGGGGATGCCAAATAAATTCCCCACACGAAAATTGCCGTTCATGAATGAACCTCCCGAATCGTTGCTGAGGCCCAAAAAGACTTACGTTTAGCGCTATTGAAAACCTTTTTGTCCGCTTTCATTGTTTATATTGTAACAAAATGTAAAGTGCTTACTTTACTTACTGGGTAGTGAAACCCGCCGTTTTGGGTTCGGTTCACTCGGAATTGCTTGCTTTTGATGGTACTGGTTGAAAGAAAGGCGATCGCCTCTAAAGAAACAAAATTGTCATCCAATTCAACAATACTTAGACTTGATTCAATAGGTTCTGTAAGGGACTAAGAAAAGGATAATCTTGGGGAAAATCTACATCATATTCAAGTTGCATATTGGCCGCAGATTCCTGATAACAATCTAAATAAATTTCTTCGAGTAAATTACTTAAACTGGGGGAATCTGCTAATAAATCTTTAAGTTTTGATTGAGTTCTGCGAATCGTCCCCTCCCAACCGCGATAACATTCTGGCATGGGGACATAGTGGCGTTTTAAAAGATGCTCAAACAAAGTAATTAAGCGATTCTTCAGCTCACGTTTTTCTCGTTTACCCAAAGATTCTACCTCGTCGATTAAATGCTCTAAATCTAATGCCGAGAAATTTTGGGTTTTGAGTTGTTCAACAGTCTTCTCGATCCACAGCACAAAGTCATGATCATAAAGTACTTTATCCATCTCCATGAACCTCCTCAAAATGCCTCTCTAATCATCATAACGATAAACCCTAATTTGCATCGCATAGAATAGTGAAGTCATTCCTTGAGATTGGGCGATCGCCTCATGAAAACATTGATTCATCTCAAAATCGAGAAACTTCACGAAGCAGGGCAGGACTACTATTTGGCGACCAGTGAGGATGTACAGGGTTTAGTCGCCGAGGGGCAAACCATTGAGGAAGTGATTGAAATTGCCAGTGACTTAGCCAAAATGCTATTGGAACTGCATCAACAGAATGAACAACCACCCGCCTTGCCGAATACATTCCAATATCCACTGATTTTAGAAGTTTAATGGGTCGTTTATCAGGATTTTCCTATCGAGAAGTCACCAAAAAGCTCCGTCGAGCAGGCTTTGAATTCTATCGCAGTGGTAAGGGTGACCATGAAATTTGGTTTAATCCAGCGACAAAACACACTACAACAATCCCACACCATAAAACCATTAAAGAGGGAACATTACGCGCCATCCTGCAACAAGCACAGATTCCCGTAGAAGACTTCCTTAATCTTTAACTGCCGCTCGTCTCCTGAAGCCTTACAATAACGCTGTTACAGAAAGAATCGACGTAAAACTATGACCACTTGCCCCTTCACCCCCGAAGAAATTGCAGCCGAAGGCATCAAACCCGAAGAATACGAAGAAATTGTGAGCCGTCTCGGTCGTCACCCCAACAAGGCTGAACTGGGGATGTTTGGCGTGATGTGGTCGGAACATTGTTGTTATAAAAATTCCCGCCCGTTGCTGTCTGGTTTCCCCACGAAAGGCGATCGTGTCCTCGTCGGCCCCGGTGAAAATGCGGGCGTGGTCGATATGGGGGATGGTCTGCACCTCGCCTTTAAGATCGAATCCCATAACCACCCATCGGCGATCGAACCCTTCCAAGGGGCAGCAACCGGGGTCGGCGGCATTCTCCGCGATATCTTCACGATGGGGGCGCGTCCCATTGCCTTGTTAAATTCTCTACGCTTCGGCACCCTCGACAATGCCCAAACTCGCCGCATCTTTCAGGGAGTTGTGGAAGGGATTAGCCATTATGGAAACTGTGTGGGTGTGCCAACGGTGGGCGGTGAAGTCTATTTCGATAAAGCTTATTCTGGCAATCCCCTCGTCAATGCGATGGCGTTGGGCTTGATGGAAACCGAGGAAATTATTAAATCGGGCGCCTATGGCATTGGTAATCCCGTTCTCTATGTCGGCTCCACCACCGGACGGGATGGCATGGGGGGCGCAAGTTTCGCCAGTGCCGAATTAACCGATGAATCCATGGACGATCGCCCTGCGGTTCAGGTGGGGGATCCCTTTACCGAGAAATCCCTGATTGAAGCCTGTCTCGAAGCCTTTAAAACGGGGGCAGTGGCAGCGGCGCAGGATATGGGGGCGGCGGGTTTAACCTGTTCGACAGCGGAAATGGCGGCTAAAGGTGGGGTCGGTGTGTTGCTCGATCTCGATAAAATTCCGGTGCGAGAAACGGGCATGGTTCCCTATGAATATTTACTCTCGGAATCCCAAGAACGGATGCTTTTTGTTGCCCACCAAGGACGGGAACAGGAGTTAATTGATATCTTCCATCGTTGGGGTTTACAGGCGGTTGTTGCTGGGGAAGTGATCGCGGAACCCATCGTGAAAATCATGTTTAAGGGTGAAGTAGCCGCAGAAGTTCCGGCAACGGCGCTGTCAGATAATACGCCCATTTATCATCGGGAATTGATGGCAGAAGCTCCCGAATATGCACAAACCGCTTGGGCTTGGTCGGTGGATTCTTTGCCGAATTGTGATGTTAATGGCATCGCCGAAAAATCTTGGAATGAGATTTTATTAACCCTGTTAGATGTGCCAACCATTGCCTCGAAAAAGTGGATTTATCGCCAGTATGATCACCAAGTGCAAAACAATACGGTGATCTTCCCCGGTGGCGCAGATGCCGCTGTGGTGCGGGTTCGTCCGGTCAATGGTAAGCCCGATGCGTCAACAATTGGTGTGGCGGCTTGTACCGATTGTAATCCCCGTTATGTGTATTTAAATCCGTTGGAAGGGGCAAAGGCGGCGGTCGCTGAAGCAGCTAGAAATTTAAGTTGTGTCGGCGCAGAACCCTTAGCAATTACGAACAATTTAAACTTTGGTAGTCCCGAAAAATCTGTGGGTTATTGGCAGTTGGCGAATGCTTGTAAAGGGATTGCGGAAGCCTGTCAGGAATTGGATACACCCGTTACTGGTGGTAATGTTTCCCTCTACAATGAAACCCTTGATAGTGATGGCAAACCAACCCCTATTTATCCGACTCCAGTAATCGGGATGGTGGGACGAGTTGAACATATTAACAAAGTCTGTGGTTTGGCCTTCCAAGATGTTGGGGATAAGGTCTATCTCCTTGGTACTCAGGCAACAACAACCCTCGGCGGTTCGGAATATCTAAATACGATTCACAACACCGTCGCGGGTATTCCGCCCCAAGTGAATTTTGAGCTAGAGAAAGCCGTCCAAAAAACCGTTCGGGAGGCGATCGCCGCTGAATTGTTAAGCTCTGCCCATGACCTTGCGGAGGGTGGTTTAGCCGTTGCCCTTGCGGAATGTTGTATCGGTGGGAATCTCGGCGCAACCGTTGAAATTGCTGGCACTGACCGTCTCGATGCCATCCTATTTGGCGAAACCTGCGGCAAGATTATTGTCTCTGTTGCTCCCGACAAACAAGTCCAATTTGAAGCCCATCTCAATCAATCTTTGGCGGACAATTGGCAGGCGATCGGTTCCGTTAGCGACACCAATCAGTTACAAATTACCATCAATAATCAGGCAGTAATTGCTGTTTCTGTTGACGACATGACCACCAATTGGAGTGAGGCGATCGCCCGTCGTTTACATCCGTAATCTAGTTAACTGATTACAATAGAAAGTACAAATCCAGTGGGTAAGGCTAATGACAACAATGACCCTTGCGCTAGAACCCGTTTTCACCTTAAGCAATGAACAATTTCAGCAACTTTGTCTGGTTAATCCAGAGCTTCAACTGGAACGTACAGCTAAAGGAGAATTGGTCATTATGCCTCCCACTGGTGGCGAAACTGGGCGGCAAAACGCCAACCTAATTTTTCAAGTACAACTCTGGAATCACAAATGGGAACCTCGAAAAATTCAAAATTTCGCTAGATCAGCAACCTATCCTCGTTGTTTCAGACTCAAAAAATCGTCAAAAAAGCAATTAATCGAGGTTTCCAAATATCAATTAGGAGAAGTTTTCGATGCCTCAACGGGTTTTATTTTGCCCAATGGTGCGACCCGTTCTCCTGATGTTTCTTGGCTTGAAAAATCTCGTTGGCAAGCATTAACAACCGATCAGCGAGAAAAATTTGTTTCCCTCTGTCCTGATTTTGTCACTGAGTTAGTTTCGCCTAGCGATGCTGTCCAAAAAACAAGGGATAAAATGGAAGAATATCGAGACAATGGTTGTAGTTTTGGGATATTAGTTAATCGCAAGGAAAAACAAGCAGAACTCTATATTGCTGATTGCGAGCCTCAAACTTTATCTCTACCTCGTAAAATTTTGGGTATCAATATCTTCAAAGATCTTGTACTAGATTTAACATGATTGATTGGCGATCGCCTTTTTAACGAAGATTAGAGATGGCTTTAAAATCCCCCAAGGTTACTGTTCGTCCGGGAAGCCGCCAACTTCATTAAGATTTTTCCCTTGCTTTTCTCGTATTCTTTTTTCAAAGTTTGCTTACTCACCACGGGATTACTGGCAGGCAATCGCTGGCCTAAATCCGCCCAGCGGGTAAGCTGTTCCCGTTGCTTCAGGGAAATTGTCGCCTGGGTAATGTGAAAATACCGCTGGGGTTGTCCCAAGGCAAAAAGCAGAATTCGATAGTTCCCTTGGCTGGCTAAGAGACGCGCCATCTGTTGGCCGATCTTCGTTTTCAAGTCCAGATAGCAAGGCAACCAACGGGCTCCTTCACTGCTGTTGTACAGCACCGTGATCCACAACAACATCGGATGGGGAGCCTCAATGAAGAGAAATTGATTATAACGGGTATCAAAACGGCGTTTGCCCAACTCCTCAGCTTCTAACATCGCCCAAAGACTGGCGATCGCCGTCGGTTCAGCCGGTAAAATCCGTGGGAAAACAATCTTATTTTGGGGTTTATCCGCTGGCCAGGACTGGGCCGCACAAATGGTATCGCTAAAGGTTGTATTTAGTTTGTCTGTAGGCCTTCCCTGGCGATTTACCGTTGAATTACGAAAGCTGGGGGCTGTGGTGGCATTGTTAATCCGGGTCGGATCATTGGGGCCAGCCACTGGAGATGTTGCTTGGAAATTTTGCAGATTTTGGGATGTGGTAAAAAAAGATTTCCTGGTTTCTGCGGCTTGTTGTTCGTAATATTTGGCGATGGGGGCCATAGCTTGCCAAATATCATTGACGGTCTGGGGGCGATCGCGCGGACTTTTCGCCATACAACACATGATAATTTCAGCCAGAGGAGCCGGAATCCGCAGACTTTTATCAAAGGGAATTGGTGGTGTGTCATGGTGTGCCCGGTACCAACCCCCAAAGGAATTATTTTCAGGCATCACGGGCATATCCCCCGTGAGCATCTCGTACATCGTAATCCCCAGGCTATAGATATCAGAGCGTTGGTCTAATTCCTTGCCTTCCATTTGCTCTGGAGAACAGTAGGCGAGGGTGCCCATAAACGATTGGGTCTGGGCGGCTCCGGCTTGGCTGAGGCGTGCAATCCCAAAATCCAGAATTTTTACCAATTCCCCTAGGGACGCATCCTGCATGATCAGAATATTGCTGGGTTTAATATCCCGGTGAATAATTAAACATTGTTCCCCCTTGAAGGTAATCCCTTGGTGGGCTGCTTCCATTCCCAAACATATTTGCCGCACGACTTGAAAAAAACGCGGTAAACCGAGGGTAGCATGGGCAATAATATCGCTTAGACTTTCCCCCTCTAAATATTCCATGACATAAAAGGGCACATCCTGGTCATCGACGCCATAGTCTTTTACCCGCACGATATGGATGCTTTTTTCACTCAGGAGAGCGCAAATGGTTGCCTCCCGCTCAAAGCGTTGGCGCATTTTGTCGTTAAGCAAGGTCTGGGCTAGAAACTTTACGGCGACCGTGACTCCCCCTAGGACTGTATCTTCACCCCGGTAGACACGCCCCATAGCCCCCTGGCCTACGAGGTCTACCAAGCGATAACGGCCGGCGAGAAGGCGATTGATATTGGGATCGGTAGTCATAGTTTGGGGTGGACGAACAAAACAATCAAAACAACAGGAGACCGGACAAAACTTAAAAGATTAAAGCTATTAAAGCTGACGGAGGAGAGTCCCTTCAATGGTACTGGTGAGGTAATGGCCGGCGAGGATGCCCCCGGAGTAGCGATATTCATCGTCGTTAATCTGGTAGAACATTTCAAAGCCACTGCGCCGTTGGCGATCGCCAAGCACCCAGTATCGCTGAACGATTGATTCTGAGCCAACCCAACCTTCTCCTTCCACCCGTCCCAAAATACTTTGTTGCAATACATAGGTATATTGTCGCTCACCGCTATCTAAACGCCCTTTGTATTGATAGGAAATTTCGGGGCGATCGCCGTCTTGAAACGTTAACTTTGTCACCATCGTAAACCAATTATTTTGGCCCCAAGCAACAATTGTTTTACCCCGAATGAGAATGGGGGGCTGATTTCGTTCGATCCAACTACCATTTAACGTCCAGCGACCTGCTTCCAACAAAAAACTATGGGCCACAATGTATCTTGCTCCTTGGGACTACGAGACGAATCAATGTCATTTGACCCTGTTCTAGTTGACCAAAAACCTTGATCACACACAGTGGGGATTCGTGACGAAACCTCCTTCTATTGTAAGGAGTTCTGCCCCATTCCGAAAAAGCCAGAGACCCGCTTTACTAGATTGTTAACGATCGAAATATTAAAGACTAGAAAAAACCCTAGGCGATCGCCTAGGGAAAAATTACACAGTAGAGGACGCTTACGGGCAAAACTAAATGCTTTGGGGCCTAGATGCTAAATGATCTAACGGAAGAGATCGGTGTTGAGTCTGAGGCCATTGTTGCTTGGGTTCGGATTCGACTGGCCTGCCGCACGACCCTGGGTTAAATATTCTCCGGTACCACCATCGGCGGGATCGAGGAAGGGCTTGAGGCTAATACCACTGTTTGAGTAACCTTGGGCTACGGGACTAGGGGTAGAGGTAGAGCGGCCGCCAAAAATACTTTGGAGTTGTCCCAGGAGGCTATTGGTCGAGCCAGTGCCCATGAAGGTATTGACCCCACGGGTTTGGAAACCGCTGTCGGCACTGAGGAGATTATCGAATACTTGATCCCGTGTGGCGATCGCATTTTGGCCCCGGGGCACCGTAAAGACGATTTGGCAGGTGGGATTCAGTTCGGTGGTCACACAAACGATATCGTAACCATTTTCGCGGCCAGTGGTGAGCTCGACGAGACCATCACCCCGGTACAGTTCCAAGCGGCGGGCAATTTCTTCACAGCGACGCTCTGCATTCCAACCGCCTCCCATGGTGCGGGGAATCGCCCAAGGATAAACTTCCCCCGGACGACTTTCGGGCTGGTACATTACGGTGTATTGTCCCTGATCGTACTGACACACAAAACGGCGATCGCCAGAATTGTAGATCACATCACCAGGCGTATTCCCCGCATTGGAATCTGTGTCCACAACAATGTCCGGCGGTACCTGGGCGATCGCACTGCTGGCGGCAAACCCTAAAATTTCTAAGCCGACAATACCGATTTTTAACCAAGTTCGAGTGTGCAAACCTTTACTCATCTTCAAATTTCTCGTGCGTCACAGTGAATTTTAGGGGGATCCTATGGGTTTTGATGACGGGATAAGCTGACTTTAGGTTCCCCTTGTCGGCCGGAAAATGGATGTGATATATTTACTGAGCTAATTAATTTTGCGGACGTGGCGGAATTGGTAGACGCGCTAGATTTAGGTTCTAGTGTCCTAGACGTGAGAGTTCGAGTCTCTCCGTCCGCATTCACAAAAAAGGTTCCTGGGGTTTGGAGTGATGGCACTTTCCCACACTGAATTTGAGCAGGCGATCGCCCAAGTGGAAGCTGACCTTGCCGCCCTAAAAGACCGTCACGCCCAGGTCAAGGCCGCCGAAGCCCGCATCGTAGAACTTAGAGTAGAACAAGAGAATCTCCAGGCAGAGCCAGAAACGATCCAAAAACAAGCCTCCCTCAAAACAGAACTCAACCTCATTGCCGCCGAAATCGCGAAGTTAGAACTGCAACTCGAAAGTCAGTTGCTCAAGTGGCAGGAACCCTTTTGGCAAATTGTTCGGTTCACAGGGGTGGGCATTTTATTAGGCTGGATTCTTAAATCGTTTACGGTTTAGGGTTTCAATCCCCTTGTGGTCGCCCTGGATAAAGCGGGCGTACCAGTACCGGCGCATAAAAATCTTCCTGGGAAAGCACCACCTTTGATTTAGCTGACAACAGAAGTAAAGCCCAAAAGATCCCGACCTTTTCGTGGCGATGTTTTTTGGCGGTGATCTCCTGGGGGAAAAATTCGTTGGCTTCTTTGTAGGCGATCCATTGACGGATTAAATCGTCTAATGCAAACACCACGGGGGTTTCTGGATCAGGGGGCATCTGGGTCTGGAAAAATTGTTCTAGCTGGGCAGCCAATTCCGTGAGATTTTCATCATGGGCCAACTGGGTAATCTGTTTAATGGCCGCTTTATTGGACAGTTTATGTGGCGTTTTGAGGCGTTTTTTGGGGGTGTGATCTTCGATTTCGTTGGCAATTTGCTGGATTTGCTCAATAAATTCCTGGAGGGTGACCCGCCGCCGTTTTGGGGGAGGTGCCGTAGCCCGCCGCCGGAGTCTTTTTTCCAGCTTGAGGGGGAGTCGTTCCGTATCGCTTGCGTCCCAATCTTCGTAGAATTCTTCTTCCTGAACCTCTGCTTCAATGGCCGTTAAACTTTCGAGGGTGTCGGCCTTGAGGAGGACAAGTTTGGAGGCCCATAAGAAAGTTTGACCCGACTGGGGTAGGTCGGCCTCCCTCAGCATTGGGTCTGTATCCCCGGCGAGACCTAGTTCACTGAGGAACTGATCAATGACATCGATGACCTGCACATCCCAGGGATCAATTTCTCCCTGTTGGGCTAGTTCAATGAGGGTGGCGATCGCCGCTTGGGGTTGGGTGGCCATGGTTGCATCAAAGGGTCAAAAATCAGGCCGTTTGCTCAGGTTGAGACTCTTCTGGGGATGCTTCAGCGGGTTTCTGGGTGTCCACCGTATCAGTAGAAGTTTCAGGTTCAGGCACCGTTTTGTTTTCGGTAGACGCGGTCGTCACACTGGGGGAATCTGCCGATGATTCCGCGGCGTTTTGTTGGGCGGTCTGCAGTTCAGCCAAAGCTTTTTCCAATTCCTCAATTTTTTGACTCTGGAGCTTCAGTTCCCGTTGGGCTTTCCATGATTCAATTTGCCGCTGCAACTGATCCCACAGGCTAAACATCCAGGCTAAAATCGCCCCTGTGCCCACCGCCAGCAGGAGTTCGATGGAGAGGGGTGCTTCGGCTTGGAATCCCGGAATGATGTTAATCCCGACGGGTTGCGTATTTTCGATACTAAATAGCGCTAGGGCTAAGCACAGGGCAAAAAACAATAAAAAATTCAGTTGCCGCATGATCTCTCCACAGGATGCATCGCGTGGCGGATCTCGATGGCGATCACCAACACACCCCCTAGGATATCGTAATTGTTCCAACCCCAAAAAATTGCCCCAAATATTGTTGGGGCCGCCGGATGATAAAAGTGATAATTGCGATCGCCTGGGCTTAAGCCAGGGACATTTTGGTGCCACCCACAGCATCCCCAAGGCTCACATTTACCCCAGAATAAACAGTGCCTCGACGGGCATCAATGGAGATAATCGAGCCATCCCGAATTAACTGAGTTGCTTCCTTAAAACCGACAATCACCGGAATACCCAACCGCATCCCCAAAGTTGCCGCGTGACAATTTTGATTTGGTTCTTCGATCACGATGCCGCTGGCCTTACGGATCATTTCCACATAGGCCGCATCCGTAGACCGAGCAACGAGAATTTCTCCTGGGCCAAAATCATTGATATCTTCACTTTGATTCACGACCCGGGCACGACCACTGGCCGCCCCTTGACCAATGCCAATGCCTTCTCCGAGCACCGCCTGCACCATTTCGACTTTGATGAGATCTGTAGAACCAGACACCCCTTGGAGCGTCCCCGCTGTCATGATCACCAAGTCCCCTTCATGGAGAAAACCGCTCTCCTGGGCCACATTAATCGCCGCCTTAAAAGTTTGGGTCGTTGACGGAGAATCCATAACAAGGAGTGGCTTTGCCCCCCAGACCAACTGGAGACGACGGGCCACATCCACATGGGGGGTGACAGCAAGAATCGGCGTTGCTGGGCGAAATTTAGAGACGTTTCGGGCCGTTGCTCCAGACTTGGTGAGGGTCATGATCGCCGTTGCATCTAACTGTCCAGCAATGTGGCTGACGGCGGCAGAAATAGCATTGGGAATCGATTTTTTATCAGAAGGTTGTTTTTGAATGCCGTCGGGTTCCTTTTCGATGCGCTTGGCGATGGTTGCCATGGTCGCCACAGCTTCTACGGGGAATTCACCCACAGCAGTTTCGTTAGAAAGCATCACCGCATCGGTACCATCCAAAATCGCGTTGGCCACATCGGAAACTTCGGCGCGGGTGGGGCGAGGATTACTCACCATGCTATCGAGCATCTGGGTGGCGGTAATCACAGGAATCCCGAAGCGGTTGGCAGTGGCAATGAGTTTTTTCTGGAGAATGGGCACGTCTTCGGCGGGCAGCTCGACCCCAAGATCCCCCCGGGCGACCATAACACCATCGGAAAGGGACAGAATAGCCTCCATCTGTTCGATCGCCTCGTGTTTTTCGATCTTGACGATCACAGGGACATTTTTCCCGGCATTGGCGATGAGCTCTTTGATTTCCAGGACATCCTGGGGATTGCGCACAAAACTGAGGGCGACCCAATCGACCCCTTGGTCGAGGCCAAACATGAGATCTTCGCGGTCTTTATCGGTGAGGGCTTTGACGGAGAGATAGACCCCAGGAAAATTGACCCCTTTGTTATTGGAGAGTTTGCCACCGACGACCACGCGGCAGTGGAGATTTTTTGCGGCAATATCGACCCGTTCGACCTTCATTTCTACCTTGCCATCGTCGAGGAGGATGGTGGAGCCTTCGGGAACTTCTTCCGCTAGCTTGTCGTAGCTGACGTAGCCCACTTCTTGGGTACAGGGCACCTCACGACTTGTGATGATGTAGGGATCGCCGTTTTTGAGGGTGATAAAGTCGCTCTCATAGCGACCGAGGCGAATTTTTGGCCCCTGGAGATCTTGGAGAATGCCAACGGGTTGATTCAGTTCAAAGGCGGTTTGTCGAATCAGACGAATATTGCGTTGGTGGTCATCATGGGTACCATGGGAGAAATTTAGCCGTAGAGTAGTTGCCCCTGCTTCGATGATTTCCCGGAGAACGTCTGGTTTGCTAGTCGCAGGGCCAATGGTGGCGACGATCTTGGTGCGGCGGGGCATTTCTCTAGAGGGCATAGTGAACTTTCTCGGGTCAGTTGGGAAAACAAGCCTCATATTATCCCAAAAGTTGACGTTTCTTTCTATACGTGGCAGGGGAGTTCTGGGAGATTTTGGGAATCTCGATGGGATCTGCTCTAGGGTCTGTCGGTGGAAGCTTTTGGTGAACAAGGGGGAAGCCAGAGAATCTTCCCCTTATTTTTGTGGTTTTCCTTCAGGTCTCAGGTGTCTAAATAGTTAGCGGCGATCGCCGTGGGGATCATCGGTAACATCGGCAGTACACAGATTAATCCCTGTTGCCAGGTGAGGGGAGCTGTCTGAAAGAGTTGATTCATCAGGCCCCATTGACTAAAGGCAACCTGCAAAGCGACGGCGACGGCAATGCCAACCAACAGGAGCGGGGCTTGGATGATGGTTTTTGTTTGGCCGCTGATGTAGCGAAGGAGGCTACGGCCTAGTTGACTGATGCTCAGTAAATAGATGATCCGAGCGGCAACGAGGGCTTGGATCGCCATGGTGCGGGCGAGGGCTAAATCGCCGGTGCTGGTTTTGATCCATTCAAAAATGCCAAAGATCAGAATCCAGTTAAAGATGGAAATAATCCCGATCCGTCGCAGCAGCTTGGGGGTGATCAGGGGTTCGTTGGGATTGCGGGGGGGCGATTGCATAATCCCGGCGGGCTTGGCTTCAAAGGCGAGGGGCACAGTCATGGTGATCGAGTTGATCATATTCAGCCACAGCACCTGCAAAGACAGAATGGGCAAATCCCGCGCCAACAAGACACTGATCAAGATTGTCATGGATTCACCGCCATTGACGGGCAAGAGGAAGGCGATCGCCTTGCGGAGATTGCGGTAAACGGTGCGTCCTTCTTCGACGGCAGCTTCAATGGAGGCAAAATTATCATCGGTGAGCAGCATATCGGCGGATTCCCTGGCCACCTCGGTGCCGCCTTTACCCATGGCAATGCCAATATCGGCTTGTTTGAGGGCTGGGGCATCGTTCACGCCATCGCCCGTCATCGCGACGATATCGCCTTTTTTCTGGAGGGCTTCGACGAGGGCAAGTTTTTGGGCTGGGGCAACCCGGGCAAAGACCGACCCAGTTTCGGCGGCCTCGGCCAGACTTTGAGGATCCATTTTTTCGAGGTCTTGACCCTCAAAGGCAATGACTGTTTCTCCGGTGCGAATTCCCATGCGTTGGGCGATCGCCTTGGCGGTGGCAATGTGATCACCGGTGATCATCTTGACGTTAATTCCTGCTGTTTGGCAGGCATGGACAGCGGCGATCGCCTCCGGTCGGGGGGGATCAATCATTCCCTGGAGCCCTAAAAACTCAAGACCTGTGGTGAGATCCTCATGGTCAACGCTGTGTTGGTGACTGCTCACCTCTTTTTTCGCAAAGGCGAGAACCCGTAATCCTTTGGTGGCCATGGTCTCTACTACGGCTTCAATGGCTGCAGGATCGAGGGCGATCGCCTGACCATCGTCCAATAACATCGTTTCACAGCGGCGCAATAGCGATTCCACTGACCCCTTCACATAGATTGTTCGCCCCGCGCCATCATTGAGTGTCGCCATGTACTGATATTCCGACTCAAAGGGAATCGAATCGAGTCGGGGCCGTTGAGCGTCTAAACCCACCTGACTGAGACCCGCCTTGGCCGCTGCGGTAATCAGGGCTCCTTCCGTTGGATCGCCCACCACAGACCAATCATCGCCCGTTTGTTTCAGTTGGGAATCGTTGCAGAGCAACCCTGCGGTGAGACATTCTGCCAGGACTGGGGGCAGGGTTTCAAAGCTGGCATCCCCATCATCACCGGTTGCGGCCAGGTAAACTTCTCCCTTCGGACTGTAGCCACTGCCACTCACTTTGAAATGGACATTCCCGGCATAGATCGCCTGGACAGTCATCTGATTTTCCGTGAGGGTGCCCGTTTTATCAGAACAGACCACCGTGGCACTACCGAGAGCTTCTACGGCGGGTAATTTACGAATAATGGCGTGACGGCGGGCCATCCGGTTCACCCCAATCGCCAAGGTAATCGTCACTACGGCGGGTAATCCTTCGGGAATCGCACTCACGGCCAGGGCTACGGCAGCTTCAAACATCTCGGCGAGATCGCCCCCCCGGCCCCAACCAATGGCAAAGGTGAGGGTCGCCAGGGTCAAAATCACATACAGCAGAGAATGGCTAAATTTGGTGAATTTTCGGGTCAGTGGTGTGGTTAAACTGACCTGCTTCTCCATGGATTGGGAAATCTGCCCCATTTCTGTCTGATTGGCGATCGCCACGACGATACCTGTACCCTGACCAAAGGTGACAAAGCTTCCCGCATAGGCCATATTGCGGCGATCGCCTAAGGGCGTATCTAGGGGTAAAAGACCTAACTTTTTCTCGACGGGCACCGCTTCCCCCGTCAGAGCTGACTCATCAACTTGGAGGTTCCGCACCTTGAGCAACCGCAAATCCGCCGGGACTTTATCCCCGGAAGCCAACAGCACAATATCGCCAGGCACCAAATCCCGTGACGGGATCCGCAGAGTATTGCCTTCCCGCAGGACCATTGCTTCGGTGGTGACTGCTTTGGCGAGGGAGGCGATCGCCCCTTCCGCCTTAGCCTCTTGGATATAGCCAATCACCGCATTAATGAAAGTGACTCCCCAGATAACCCAAGCATTCGTCCAGGAACCCAAGGCCGCCTTAATACTTCCGGCGATGATTAAGATGTACAGAAGCGGCTGGTGGAACTGCAACAAAAAACGTAACCAAGCGGGCTTACCGCCTCGAAATTGCAACTCATTCCAACCATACTGCTCGTAACGCTGGGCCACTGCCTCTGGCGATAATCCCCGTTCTGCATCGCTCTTTAGGGATTGAATTAATTCGGCCTCTGATTGGGTATGGCAGGGAGGAAGTGATGATGACACTGGCATAACTTAAGCTTAAAAATTAACCTGCAAATTTGATCCTCCAAATTCTAGCAATTTAGTTTTATAAAATTACGTAGTTAAATTATTAAATTTTCCTTGAAAAATCCAATTTTCAACTTGTCAATAATTTCTTTGTGGACTTTTTTGTTGTCAAATCCTCAGTGATAAAGCCTGTTCGGTTTCTTTGAAGCTAATTTTTGAAAATCCCAAAAAGTGATTTCTTTTTATCTTTTTATTGCCAATTAAGTTATTGAGCCCCCTTGTTTTTTTAAGGAGAAAAGTTGGCTGCCGACAACATTTTGACCAGGCCCCCGATTCTAAAATGGCAGCAAGTAATCCATAATGGGCGATGGTTCATTCCATTAGCTGTCACGAAAAACTCAAAATAACCATGCGCCTTTCCCAAAGTCTGTTCGTTACCCTCCGAGAAGATCCCGCCGATGCGGAGATTCCTAGCCACAAGCTCCTGCTGCGGGCCGGCTATATCCGGCGGATTGGGCGGGGGATTTATGCTTATCTACCGTTGATGTGGCGCGTGCTCCAGAAGGTATCCCAGATTGTCCGGGAAGAGATGAATGCCACCGGTGCCCAGGAAACCCTGTTACCCCAGTTGCAACCCGCAGAGATTTGGCAAGAATCGGGCCGTTGGGATACCTATACCCAGGCAGAAGGGATTATGTTTTCCCTGCGCGATCGCCTGGATGGAGAGTTGGGTTTAGGACCGACCCACGAGGAAGTGATTACCACCATTGCCAAGGACATGATTCGCTCCTATCGGCAGTTGCCCCAGCATTTGTACCAGATTCAGACGAAATTCCGCGATGAAATTCGACCCCGGTTTGGCTTGATGCGCGGGCGGGAATTCATCATGAAAGACGGCTACTCGTTCCATGCTTCTGAGGAATGCCTCAAAAAAACCTACGCAGACATGGATCAAGCGTATCGTAATATGTTGCGTCGCTGTGGTCTACAATTCCGGGCGGTAGAAGCCGACTCCGGGGCCATTGGTGGTTCTGGTTCCCAGGAATTTATGATCCTCGCCGATGCCGGGGAAGACGAAATTCTCTACACCGAAGACGAAAAGTACGCCGCGAATACCGAGAAAGCCGTGTCTCTGCCCGTTGAGGCGATCGCCTCTCCTTTCAACAGCTTTGAAAAGCGCGAAACCCCAAACACAGCTACCATCGAATCCCTGTGTAAGTTCCTAGATTGTTCCCCCACCTGTGTCGTTAAAAATGTCCTTTATCAGGTGGTTTATAACAATGGCAAAATAGTTTTAGCTTTGATCTCAATTCGGGGCGATCAAGATGTCAACGAGGTTAAGTTGCAGAATGAGTTGACAAAATTAGCGTCTAATTACGATGCAAAAACTGTCATTTCCTTAACGGTACCCGATGTCGAAGCCCAACAAAAATGGGCCGCAAAAGCATTACCTTTGGGCTACATCTCCCCGGCGTTAGCAGATGATTGTATTGCTAAAAATAAAGCGGTTTCAGGCGAATTTTTACGCTTCGTTGATCCCACTGCGGCGACATTGGAAAACTTTGTCACGGGTGCTGATGAAACAAATTACCACGTCCTTGGTGCAAATTGGGGTACAGAGTTTAAGCTACCGGCCTTGCAAATAGATGTGCGGTTAGCAAAGACAGGCGATCGCGCTGTCCATGATCCGACCCAAATCCTCCAAACAGCGCGGGGCATCGAAGCGGGCCACATTTTCCAACTGGGGACAAAATATTCCGAGGCTATGGGGGCCACCTTTACCGACGAAAATGGTAAAGAACAACCCCTGGTGATGGGCTGTTATGGGGTTGGCGTTTCCCGGCTGGCTCAAGCAGCAGTGGAGCAATCCTACGATGAAAATGGCATTATCTGGCCCGTGGCGATCGCCCCCTACCATGCTGTGGTAGTCGTGCCCAATGTTAAGAGTGAAGAACAGATGGCAGCCGCAGAAAAACTCTATGCCGATCTCAACGCCGCTGGAGTTGAAACCATCCTTGATGACCGCAACGAACGGGCCGGGGTGAAGTTTAAGGATGCAGAACTGATTGGCATTCCTTTCCGGGTTGTCACAGGGAAATCCCTCAAGGATGGCAAGGTGGAAGTGGTGCGCCGCAAAGAAGGCGATTGCCAAGATCTTGATCTCGATGCTGTGGTTGCGACCTTAAAAAATTGGGTCGAAGCCGCATGCCAGTAAGCCCCTGGGGAATCGTTATAATGGCCCTAGGGTTAAGCGATTTCCCCTTTTTTAGCCATGGTTCAAACGCCTAGGATTCCCGACATCACCTACGACCAAGATTATCAACTTTGGCTGCAACAGACCCTCGAAAAATTGCGCCTCCGGGATTCTATTTCATCGATTGGGAACATCTAATCGATGAAATAGAATCGATGGGTAAACGCGATCGCCACCGCCTCAAGAGTAATTTGATCATTTTGTTGATGCACTTACTGAAGTGGGACTTTCAGGCAGAGAAACATTCTGGTAGCTGGGAGTCAACGATCATTGAGCACCGTCGCCGCATTATTGACGAGTTAGAAGATTCTCCGAGTCTGCGGCCCTATTTACAGCAGATTTTAGCCTCTGCCTACACCACGGCACGGCAACGGACAAAGGCAGAAACAGGTTTATCCCAAGACAGCTTTCCCCAGGAATCTCCCTACGATCTAGAACAGATTCTTGGTTTGGGTTAAGCCATTATAATCTCCATTTTTGTGAACCAAAACCAGCAAATTTACGTCAAAAATTGTGACTCAGGGTTTAGTAATGGCGGGGAAACCTCACCTAAACCGGGAGAATTCAATTGCTAAGATTGACGATAAAACCTCCTGCGGTGTCTCTCCAACGCCCGGCTTGATGTGGCCATCATCCTAAAACTTTATACAGACTGGATAGAAAAACTTCTATGAGACGATCAAAATTTGTCCAACGATTTACAACCCACATTGTTGCCCTCTGTGTGGGCTGTGCCATTACCTTCGGGGCAATGCAAGGCTCTAGCCAAACCCTCAACCAACCTTTAGCTGATACCAATCCGCCCCAGGAAGTGGCAGCGGTACCCGTAGCAGCAGGTCGAAGTTTTGTCGCCGATGCGGTGGCCAGGACAGGGCAAGCGGTGGTGCGTCTAGACACAGAAAAAACTGTGGTGCGCCGCTTCCAAGACCCGTTTATGAATGATCCATTTTTCCGGGAGTTTTTTGGCGATCGCTTTGGGATGCAATTTCCCGATGAACAGCGCCAGGTGGTTACCGGACAAGGATCTGGGTTTATTACCGATCGGTCTGGGGTGATCCTCACCAACGCCCACGTTGTGAGCGGCGCTGATCGAGTTACCGTCACCCTAAAAGATGGCCGCAGCTTTGAAGGGGAAGTAAAGGGTACCGACGAAGTCACCGATCTGGCCGTCGTCAAAATTGACCCCAAAAATGAGTCTATTCCTGTGGCTCCCCTCGGTGATTCTGGGTCTGTGCAGGTGGGTGACTGGGCGATCGCCGTAGGGAATCCAGTGGGTTTGAATAATACTGTTACCCTCGGCATTATCAGTACCCTAGAACGGTCTTCGGCCCAGGCAGGGATTCCCGATAAGCGGGTCGATTTCCTCCAGACCGATGCCGCCATTAACCCCGGTAACTCCGGTGGCCCCCTCCTCAACGCCGACGGTGAAGTGATTGGGATTAACACCGCGATCCGCCGGGATGCGATGGGCATTGGATTTGCGATCCCGATTAACAAAGCCAAGGATCTTGAACCGACCCTCGCCGCTGGGAAAGAAGTACCCCATCCCTTCATCGGGATTCGGATGGTGAGCCTCACCCCAGAAATGGCTAAGGAAAATAATGCTGACCCCAATTCCATCGTGCTCTTACCGGAAGTAAACGGAGCGCTGGTGCTGGGTGTGGTGCCGGGTAGTCCAGCAGAAACAGCGGGTCTGCGTCGGGGCGATGTGATTACAAAAATCAACGGTAAGGCGATCGCCAATGCCCAACAACTCCAGGAAACCGTGGAACAGAGCGGCGTTGATGCCAGCTTGAAAGTGGAACTGCGCCGGGGCGATCGCACCTCAGAGCTCACCTTGAGAACGGCACAAATGCAAGGGGTTTCCTAAGTTCAGTTTTTTCAGTTGAAATTTCCCCCAAGGTCTCCGGGTTCACAACCTGGGGATTTTTTTTGCTTTCTAGCCCAAGGATTCACCGATATTTAAGCGCATCCCATTGACCATATCCCAACCGGACTGGGGTTTTTTGCCGCTGGGTTGCACCTGTTTGAGCAGTAGGAGTCTGTCCCCAGTTTGAATAATTGGCCCAAATTTTTTGGCGATCGCCACAATTTCCCCAACCTTCCCTGTGTTCCCAACAAATTCCTTGAGGGGTTTGTATGCTGCGGGATATTGCGCAAAACATTCCGGCACGAGGGGGATCGTTTCTAAAACTTTTAAAGGTTTATCGCGGCAGGTGGTGAGGCAGTTGGGATAGAAACCGCGCACTTGATTATGTAAGGCGATCGCCCCTTTTTGCCAATCTAGCTGAAAATCTTCTTTCTGAATCAACGGCGCATAGGTGGCTTGGTCTGACTCCTGGGGGATGGGGGTGACGTTTCCCTGGGCTAGTTGAATTAAGGTTTCCGTCAGTAAAGCCGCCCCAGAGGTCGCTAATTTCACCGCCAAATCATGGGCATTATCCCAAAGATCAATGGGCGTTTCGGCTTTGAGGAGCATTGCCCCGGTATCCATCCCCTCATCCATGAGCATGGTGGTCATCCCCGTCACTGTTTCCCCCCGAACGAGACTCCACTGGATTGGGGCCGCACCGCGATATTTCGGCAACAGAGAACCATGGCCATTGACACAGCCGAGTCGGGGCATCTGGAGAATTTGCGGCGAGAGCAACTGCCCGTAGGCGACCACCGCAAACACATCGGCTTGGAGGTTTTCGAGAATCGCTAAGGTTTCAGGATCTTTTTTGATGCGCTTCGGTTGCCAGACGGGAAGATCATGGGCGATCGCCACCTTTTTTACCGCCGACGGAATCAGTTGACTACCCCGACCCCGCCGCTTATCCGGTTGGGTGACAACTCCCAGCACTTCAATGTCCGGGTGATTCAAAAGGGCTTCTAGGTAGGGCACTGCAAACTGAGGCGTACCGAAAAAGACAACTTTAAGCATGGGAAAAAGAGCAACCAAGCGTGCGATCAGCCTTTCACTTTAGCGCAGATCTCCCCCGACCTTAGCGATTATGCAAACCTCATCGGTCTTTTGAACTGCTCCTAAATCTCCCCCAAACTGGGGGCAGGGGGGCCTTGTTAAGCACCGACAGACTCCTTAGCGGCATAGAGCACTTCCAGGGAAATTTCACTCAGTCCCTGGGCGCGGGCATATTTTTCGGTGTTGCGCTTCACCTTGCCCCGCACAAATCCGGGGACTTTGTTCAGTTGTCCCTGGGCTTCCGTTGTCCAATTCAGATCAGAACTGGCCGACATGGTTGTGGTAATGACTTCCTTGGTATCGTGGCCGCCGAAAATTTCGAGCAAATGGTCTTCCATGCCTAGGGTAAAGGAGTTATAAACCAGATCCGCGATTTGGTTAGTGCCCTCATAACCCACGAAAGGCCGATAACCAATGGGGAAGTTTTGGATGTGGATCGGGGCGGCGATCACGCCACAGGGAATATTCAGCCGCTTACCCACGTGGCGTTCCATCTGGGTACCGAAAATGGCAGCGGGTTCTAGGCGGGCGATCGCATCAGCAATTTCGCCGTGATCTTCGCTAATTAAGATCTCATCACAGTATTCGTTCACCTCTTGGCGGAACCAGTCAGCATCATATTTACAATAGGTTCCCGCCAGCACCACATGGATGCCCATTTCCCGCGCCAGAATTTTCGTCATTGCCACAGCGTGGGTATTATCCCCAAAGACGATCGCCTTTTTGCCCGTTAAATTTTGGCAATCAATGGATCGACTAAACCAAGCGGCCTGGGACACATGGAGGGTTTGTTCTTCGATAAAGGCTTCATAATCTGCCGTGGCTCCCTGGTCATTAATCACCCCCTGGATCGCGCGGATGCAACGGGCCGTTTCCACAACGCCCATTGGTGTAATGTCTACATAGGGTTGGTCAAATTCTTGTTCTAAATATTTTGCCGTGGGCAGGCCCAATTCCCGGTAGGGCACGAGGTTAAACCAGGCCTGGGGCAATTTTTTCAAATCATGGACAGAGGCCTTATCAGGAATTACTAAATTCACACTAATCCCCAACTCGGCCATCAAAGTCTTTAGTTCGCGGATGTCGTGGTTGTTGTGGAAACCAAGGGTCGAAATCCCAATAATATTCACCGACGGTTGCGGGGTTTTCTCAGTGGCTAAGTCACCTTTTTTTCTTGCTTTATTGATATAAAACTGGACGATTTGCTGGAGGGTGCGATCGCCAGCCTGGAGTTCATTAACCCGGTAGTGGTTCACATCCGCCAGGATGACGTCTCCCTGGGCATCCAATTGGGCGCGGGCGACGAAATTTTCGAGGTCTTCCTGGAGAATGCTTGAAGTGCAAGTGGGGGTCAAGACAATTAAATCGGGTCGTTCCTCTTGATCCTTGCGGACAATATTATCAACAACTTTTTCTTGGGAGCCCCGCGCCAGAACATTCCGATCCACAATGCTGGCGGTGACAGGGGTGAAATTGCGTTCCCGTTCTAACATCGAACGCATCACATTAAAGTAATCGTCGCCTAGGGGAGCGTGCATAATCGCATGGACATTTTTAAAAGAACTGGCAATGCGTAATGTGCCGATGTGGGCTGGGCCTGCATACATCCAATAGGCAAGTTTCATAGGTATTTTTACTCCCAAAAAAAACTGGTTTGTGATCAAAAGTGATCTCAGTCAGTGTCATTTTCGCAAATGATTTTCGGGTTCTCGGAGAAGAAAACAAAAGTCAATAAAACGATGTATCTCGCAAAGAAAATGGTTTCATTTCAAGGGATATCTCTACGAATAAAGGGTCATCATCTGTTTCTTTCGACGAATTTCAAGCTTTGCCTCGATGATGATTCGCCGTCAAGAACTTTGGGGAAGGATATACAATGCACTTTATTAATGAATTTCGTTTGATTGCAATTGTCTCTGCTCCCAGCCATGACCCAAGTTTTTACACCAAAACCCATTCAATATGCTCCTGAAACAATACAGCGGGCACTGGTGGCTTTTGCTTGCACACCGCTCCGGTGGGAACTGCTGGCAGCGATGAAAGATCAGAGTGTGGCACTCCCTGACATTGCTGGAGAAGCTGGACTCCGGGCGGGTTATAGTGGGCGATCGCTGCCGGAAGGGGCCGTGGAAGAGTTGATGATGTGGCTGATTCAAGTGGGATTGCTCCGGCGGGAGGTCGATGGTCAAGGTTTGACAGATAGTTTTCGCTTAACGCCCCTGGGTCGTCAGGTGTTGGCCCAATGGCAAGCGGCCCCCCAGGTGGTAAAGGTGTCGTGGTTGGCTCGGTGCAAAAATGCTTTACAACGTTGGCTGAGTCGGTTTTCGGTCTAGACTGTACAATCTAAATCTATGCATCTATCTTTCGGTTTAATGTGAGGAAGCTTCATGCGGGCGATCGCCATTTTTAGCCCTAGTCGTCGGTCTGGAAAATCATGGTTAATTACGGCGCTGGCCCGTTCCCTAACTCGGCAAGGGTTGCGAGTTGTTCCTTTCCAAAGTCAAACGGAAATCACAAAAGGTTATCGGGTCAGTGCCGACGCAGAAGTCAGTCAATCAGCGGCTTGGCAAGCGTGGGCCGCAAAAATTCAACCAACAACCCATCTCAACCCAGTTTTACTAAAAGCCTGTAGCCCCCCTGGTGAACCAAAGCCTAAATTTCAACTGCTGATTCAAGGGCGGGGGATTGGTACTGTCAAACGAACGGCTTACTACGATAGTTATTACGATATTGCGCGACCGCTGATTCGAGAATGTTTGATGGCATTGCCGCCGAAATACGATGTGCTGCTATTCGATAGCTATCGCGACAGTCTTTACCATCCCCTCACCAGCGATACCGACCAAAATTTTGAGATTCTCAAGGGTTTAGAGACGCCCGTCACGGGTATTATTTTGATTGACTGCACCCATGAAGGGGCCATCAATCAGCTCTGGGGCCTCTGGCAACGGCTTTCCCCAGAAAATCGTCAACTGATTCGGGGGGTAATCTTCAATCAGTGGCAAGGCGATCGCCCCCAAGAAACCCAAACCAGTCAGTGGGTCAAAACACATCTCAAACGACCCGTCCTCGGCTATATTCGGCCTCTCCAAAATCTGGCCTTTGACCCCGAAAGCCTCTGTACTACCGTTGCCCATAACCCTGTCAATTTACCCCAAAATAAACTGCGCTTGCAGGTAATCCAGCTCCCTCACCTCTGTCCCTATGCAGACTTTGATGCCCTGATGGGTGAGGCTTCGGTACAGTTGGAATTTATTAATCCGACCGAGACCCTGGGTTATCCCGATGCGGTGATTGTGCCCCACACCAGCCAGGCGATCGCCGACCTCGACTATCTCCACAAATACGGCTATCCCCAACAGCTACAGCAATATGTCAATGCAGGCGGCACGGTGTTAGGGATCGGCAATGGTGCCAATCTCCTCAGCAAAAAAATTGCCCTCCCTAGTGGTGATTTTCAACCAGCCCTCGGTTTAACGCCCTTTGATAGCCAACCCCATACCAAGGCCGCCCTCTTCCCCGCCGAAACATTTTCGCGCTTCCCCTTTCCAAATCTTCCCCTCAATGGCATGACCCTCCCCTGTGACATCCTGAATTATGCTCCCAGTAGCGGTTATACCCAACTCTTTGAAACCCCAAATCTGGGTCTTGTTAACCAAAGTCAAAACATCTGGGCCGTATACTTGCAAGGTTTGTTTAATAATGGCCCCTGGTGTCGCTTTTGGCTCAATGCCCTCCGCCAAAAACGGGGACTTGCTTCTCTACCGACAGGTATTGCCAATTTCAACGAACGGCAAGAAGCAATCCTCGAAGCCCTCGCCAATCACCTTGAGCAATATGTTGATCCGACGATTTTATTAGAGGATGCCGATTAATCGTCCTCGGTTGATGAAAAAGGGGCAATATTTTTGTTGGCGTAGATTACAGCAGGCGATCGCCTTTTGGGGCCGATGGTGACCTGAATGTTAGTATTTATTCGCAATAAGGCCAGATTGTTGCAAAAGTAGAAAAGGGCGTTTATTATTGTCAATAAGCTGAACTTGTTGAAAAATATGCTGGTACCTTCCTACGACGTAAGCGCCCTCAAGACCGAACTCAATGCTAAAGGGTGGCGGTTAACGCCCCAGCGGGAAAAAATTCTCCGCACCTTTCTAAATTTGCCGAAGGGTGAACACCTCAGCGCTGAAGATTTGCACAATGAGCTATTGGAGCAACAGGAAAAAATTAGTCTCTCGACGGTGTACCGTAGCGTAAAACTCATGACTCGCATGGGCATTTTACGGGAGCTGGAGCTAGCAGAAGGCCATAAGCATTATGAACTGAACCAGTCCCAGGCGCACCACCACCATTTAGTCTGTGTCCAGTGCAATAAAACCATTGAGTTTGAGGATGTCGCAATCAACAAACACAGCATTGCTCAATGCCAACAGCAGGGGTTCGAGTTACTCGATTGCCAGTTAACGATCACCACCATTTGCCCGGAGGCTCGCTTGATGGGTTGGCCCTCGGCACTCCCCCACGATTGGGTCTGTTCGCGGGAAAAAGCCCAAACCCACCTCCATTAATCGAGGCGATCGCATTTGACAGTAACATTGCAGCCCCAATCGCCTTTATTGGTCACGGAAAATTTAACGGTAGGCTACCAACGGCGGGCCTTACTTCAGGATTTGAATCTGGCGATCGCCCAGGGTCAGTTTGTTTGTTTAGTGGGCGCGAATGGATCAGGAAAATCAACCTTGATTCGGACATTGGCAGGTCTTGAAGCGCCCCAAGCGGGTCAAGTTTGGCTGAACGGTACACCACTGACGGCACTCAATGCGGCCCAGCGTGCCCAACGCCTCAGCTTAGTTTTAACGGAGCGGGTTGATCTCGCCTGGATGTCGGTTACGGAATTAGTTGCCTTGGGGCGTTATCCCTATACCGATTGGCAAGGGCGTTTGGGACCAACGGATCGACAGATTGTCCGGGAGGCGATCGCCGCCGTGGGTTTGACAAATCTCCAGGCCCAACCCCTGAACAATATTAGCGACGGGGAACGACAAAAAGCGATGATTGCGCGGGCCTTGGCCCAGGCGACGGATTTGATGTTGCTGGATGAACCGACGGCCTATCTCGATGTGCCCCGCCGGGTGGAAGTGATGCAACTGCTGCGGTTTTTGGCGCACCAACAAGGGCGCACCGTTTTGATGTCGACCCATGACCTCGATTTAGCCCTGCGGAGCGCGGATCAGCTCTGGCTCATTACCCCCAGCCAAAGGTTAGTAGTGGGTACACCGGAGGAATTAGCCCTAGAGGGATATTTGGGAGCAACCTTTAGTAGCGATCGCTTTTATTTTGACCAAATGAGTGGTCAGTTTCAGTTACAGTACCAGCGGCGATCGCCGATCCAATTTATGGGTCAAGGTTTGGCAGCCACTTGGACGGAACGTGCTTTAATGCGTCTGGGTTTTGAAGCGGTACAAACGCCTTGTCCATTGCGCCTCGATCTCCAGGAACAGCCGACTCGCTGGCTTTTGTCCCAGGGCGATCGCCAAGTGCAATTCATGAGCCTTGGAGCACTCAGCGCCCATCTCCAAGCTTTACAATGGGAAAACTGTTGACCAAAGCAACCATGGCAGAGATCAAAATTCCCCAACGCGACATCCTCAGTCTTAATTTGGCCCCCCTGAAAACCCTGGTGCAATCGATCCTGCTCGATGAGGCCCTCGCAGACCATGAGCAAAAGTTTCAGTTAAAGATTGATTTTCCCCAGGAAGCGAATGATCCCCGTGAACTTTCAGAAATTCCAGAAATTCGTCTCTGGTTTGTGCGTCTCGATGCGATCTTTCCTTGGTTTCCGTTCCTCCTCGACTGGAAAGCAGGGGAATTAGCCCGCTATACGGCGATGCTCGTGCCCCATCAATTTCATCGCACCGAAGGGATTCAATATAACCCCGAAGCCCTCGAAATTTTTGTGATGAATAAAGTATTTTGCCTCAGCGAAACTTTACCGAAATTCGGCATTCAACCCCAGTCACGAGTAAAGGCGATCGCCCAATTATTAGGCTACGAACTAGACGACGACTTTTTAAATAGTCTTTAGGGAAATTTGATCTGGCTTTTGAACGAGTAATATTCGGACAGACTAAGCCATTGGTTCTGTCACCGCAGCCATAGATATTGGTAGGATTTGGTATTCAATGGCCTGGGGATTATCAATGCGTTTTGAAGCTTGTAAAATCTCGATGCCAATGACCTGGCCTTTTTGATCATAGTCAAGAATGATGCCAGGATTTTCTTCGCCACTTTCCTCAATAGCTACATCTTTTAAGGTGATGCGCAACACATCAACTTCAGGATCATACTTAATTTTCATTCGGCTCTCCAATATCTTTTAATTTGACTAGTACGATAAAGAGTGACAATCTTCTTGGGATCAACTATCGTATTCATGAAAATACGAATTAAGTATTTTTTGCCATTATCAAAAGTAACTTGGGATTGATAAACTGTTATTGTTTCATTCTGTTTAAAAATCTGCTGAGGATTATCAAGAACTGACTCGACCAATTCGAGGGGAATCCCACGCTTTTTACTTTCTTCTAGGGCGTGGTGAGAAAATATAAATTCCATGATCGAAAGTCTTTTGAGAACCTCGAAAAATTCAAAATTTCGCTAGATCAGCAACGCACCCTCGTTGTTTCAGGCTCAAGAAATCGTCAAAACAAAAATTAATCGAGCTTCCCTTTTGTCCTAAGCAATTTATCTCAAAGCTTATTGATCAAACAAATCAAGCTACCTAAATTTTAGATGCCTGCACCATCTAAATATTGTTGAATTTCTCGGTCAGACAAGCGACAGCTATCTTTGTGATTTTGACGACGGTGGGCTGTCACAAGATCCGGCTGCTGTTGACCTTGGAGGGTTTGTACTTGTTCTTCTAGGGCTTCAATGCGGTCTAAGAGGGTACGAATCACCGTTGCTTCCGAATCGGGTAGGCTGCCGTGTTCCAAAGGATTCACCTTGACCCCAGAACGATAGACGATCCGCCCCGGAATGCCAACTACTGTACAATCCGAAGGCACATGGCGTAAAACCACTGATCCCGCGCCAATGCGCACGTTATTCCCAATTTCAATATTGCCGAGTACCTTAGCTCCCCCACCAACGACTACATTTTCGCCGAGGGTAGGATGGCGTTTTCCACTCTCTTTCCCTGTACCGCCGAGGGTGACGCCTTGGTAGATCAAGCAATAGTCACCGACAATGGCCGTTTCACCAATAACAACGCCCATACCATGGTCAATAAAAACTCCGTGGCCAATGCGGGCACCTGGGTGAATTTCAATCCCCGTTAAAAAGCGGGCGATGTGGGAGAGAAACCGGGGGATAAACGGCAGACCAGAGCGATAGAGGGCATGGGAGACGCGATGAAACAACAGCGCTTGGAGGCCCGGATAGCAAAATAGAACTTCAAGCCAGTTACGCGCAGCGGGATCTCGTTCAAAAATAATGCGGAAGTCGGCGAAGAGGGTGGAGAGCATAATGAATTCTAATCAGAGCGATAATTCATGCCAAAGGTCAAGGCCATTTTCTATAGTATCCTTTGGTTGTTCTGCCTGGGGCAATTTTTTAGATTTCATCACCCAGGGGATATTTACTTTAGGCGTCCTGACCGCAAAATACTAATGATTAGCCACAATCCTAAAAGACTGGCTGCCGCAAACAAAATTTCATTCACAATCATTAACTGACGGTTCGGCGAAATGGTAATGATCGCGGCTCCCATGATTAATGACCCCACCACAATGCTAAAGGAAAGGCGATTAGCGGAGTCGTCAATGCTACGGCGCAGGCCATCGAGTTCCCGCAGGTTTAAATTCCACTGGAGGGTTTCTGAGCTGAGGCGGTCGAGAATCACGTCAATCTGGCGCGGCGATCGCAAAGAAATGGTTTTCAGATCGAGGACCGTGCGGAACATAGTCTGAAACGGAGTATCCCCCACCAATTGCCGTCGGAAAATATCGGTAATCAGGGGCTTAATCTCATCGAGTAAATTAACCTCTGGATTAAAACTGCGGGCGACTCCCTCCAAATTGGCGAGACTTTTGGCATACAAACCCAAATTTCCCGGCAGTTTAACCTTATTGTTGCGGGCCACCTGCAAAATTTCATAGAACACCTCACTAAAATTCAATTGCGTTAAGCTCCGGTCGTAATATTTACGCAGCAGGCGATCATAGTTGGCTTCTAGGCGGGCTAAGTTCGTCGTGTGCGCCCCTTCGGATAGTTCTAGGGTCAACTGGGCACAGCTCTGGGCATCCATATCCACAATGGCCAGTAGCATCTCTGTCAGTAGTTTTTGGGTGCGCGGATCGAGGCGGCCAATCATCCCACAATCAATTAACGCCACCGTCTGACTATCGAGGTAGAAAATATTACCGGGGTGAGGATCAGCATGGAAAAAACCATCCACAAAAATTTGCTGGAAAAAAGCCCGAAACAAAATTGTCGTGATTGCTTGACGTTGTTTTTCTGAAGTGACCTCCGCTTCCAGCAAGGGCTTGCCATCGAGCCATTCCATAACCAGCAGCTTTTCGGTGGTCAGCTCCCAATAAATTTCTGGAATCGTCAGTTTTTGTTGATCAAACCAACTGCTTTTCGCTAAATTGCGCCGGAGCTGATCGGTATAACCTGCTTCAGTACGAAAATCGAGCTCCGCCTGGACAGCTTTTGTAAACTCTTTTGCGAGGGCAATTACATCATAATCTTGGCCAAATTCTGTGAGAGCAGCGAGTTCTGCAATCCCTTTGATGAGGGCAATGTCCTGGGCGACGATTTGATCGATGCCTGGCCGTTGTACCTTCAAGGCGACAGCTTGACCATTCCGCAGAACCGCCCGATGGATTTGGGCAATGGAACCCGCTGCAATGGGGTTGGGATTAATTTCTTGAAAAACGTCTTCGAGGGGTTGGGAAAGTTGCTGACGAATGGTTTGCTCAATTTCAAACCAAGGCACCGTGGGGACTTTGGCTTGGAGGGCAGTGAGGGCCTCAATGTATTTCGGGGGTAGAAGATCGGGCCTAGTGCTCAGAAGCTGTCCGAGCTTGACATAAAAAGGCCCTAGCTCCACCAGAATATTGCGAAAAACTTCAGGGGGGGGGATCTGTGGTTTATCGGCTTTACCACCAGTCAGGAGACTCTTCATGAAGTCCCAACCATTACTGAAAACAATTTCAATAATTTCCCGCTGGCGTGAACTGCTCTGGGTCAGAGAAAAAACCATGGAACACCCGATGTAGAATTAGCTTGGTCTCTACTATACGTTAGTTTTTTTAGAGGGAAGCGCCTCCATCAAGTTATTCATTTGTCCCCAAAAATGCCTAGCCCAGACTTTACCTTGGGCTCCAGAACAAATGGCAGCAGATTTTTGTAAGTAGGTTATTGAACCGTTTGGTTACGCCAAAGTTCTGGATCGATCGCCACGCCATTGACATAGAGTCCCCAGTGGAGGTGAGGCCCGGTGGAAGCACCACTAGAACCGACGGTGCCGATCGCTTGACCTGCTTGGACAAAATCTCCTTCCTTGAGGTTGCTGGGAATACTGTTGAGGTGTAGGAAAACGCTAATGACGCCCTGGCCATGGTCAATACCGACGGTATTGCCGTGTACTTTAAAACCATTTTTCTCGAAGTCAATCAGGGCCACTTTACCGGCGGCAGGCGCAACCACCGGAGAACCATAGCCTGCTGCATAGTCAATGCCGCGATGGTAGTAATCTTGGGCAAAAACGCCATTGTAGTAGCGCCGTACGCCAAAAATCGTTGAAACGCGACCACTATTCGGCCGCAGGAAAGGGCCATTCCAATGTTTTGTGGGGGAGACGATAGCTTTGAGGGCGGCGACGCGATCAAGTTCGTATTGGGTTGCAGGGCCAGAGCCACTGCCAGAAAGGGTAATGCGTTGGGTCGGGAAACGGCGGTCTTGGATCCAAACGGCGAGGTTGCGGGTTTCATTGCCATCACTCACCTGGAGGAGGGTTTTGCCGTGGGATTCGAGGGGAGATGTCGGAATTAAAGCTCGGTAGCGATCGCCGGCCGGATCGAGGGGGAAAATGGGGTAAGTATCGGCCTGGGTCGCGCCACTTTTGGTAAAGCGCACCGTTAAAGTATCGGCCTGTTGGGGATCGAGGGTGCCGGGGGGATCAATGATTACGGCCATGCTCTCCCCAAGTTTGGGACTGCTGGGATTGACTGTGACTTGGAGTTGCGGTTCGCTGGTGGCTGATTCTGAAAACCCCACAACTAGGGCAAGGCTGGCAACGAGGGGGAGAAAACGGGGGAAAGAAACAGTCATGGTAAATTGCGTTAGGTCAACAGATTAGAGGGACGGATCGCAGACGAAAAAGTTTACCGACAGTTTAAGCTTTGACGTAGGCGATCGCCTGGCGAGAAATCATAAATTCCTTCGTAGAGCTGCGGTCAACGACACAAAGACAGTGGGGATCTTGCCATAAAATTCGGCCGATAATGACATCATTGGTAAGGAGTTTAATCTCCACTTCCCCCTTTACTTTGACGAAGCTCTGGATTCGACGCACACTCGGATAGCCCGTATTAAATTCTGTCATAATGGCGAATTAACTTTTATTGATTAGCTTAACCGACAAGTATGGTGCTGGAATTTACGAAATATCAAGGTCTGGGTAATGATTTTATTCTGCTGGATAATCGCCAGCAAACGACGCCCCTCGTCACTCCGGAGCAAGCCATTCAACTGTGCGATCGCCACTTTGGCATTGGTGCTGACGGTGTGATTTTCGCTCTGCCAGGCCAGGCTGGTGCCGACTATACCATGCGCATTTTTAATTCCGACGGCTCTGAACCGGAAATGTGCGGCAATGGGATTCGTTGTTTAGCCCGCTTCATTGACCACCTAGAGGGAGGAAATTCGCCCGGTAAAACCTACAGCATCCATACCCTAGCGGGGATGATTCGACCCCGGTTAGAAGCCGACGAACTGGTGCGGGTTGATATGGGTGAACCGATCCTCACAGCAACAGATATTCCCACTACCCTCAAAGACAGTAACGCTCAGGCGGTGAATCAATCCCTCGACGTCGCCGGAAAAACCTGGACGGTGACCTGTGTGAGCATGGGGAATCCCCACTGTATTACCTTTGTCGAAGATGTGGCGGCAATCCCCCTAGAGGTGATTGGTAAAGATTTTGAGCACCACCCGGCTTTTCCCCAACGGATTAATACTGAATTTATTGAAGTGGTTCGTCCCGACTATATCAAAATGCGGGTCTGGGAACGGGGCGCGGGAATTACCCTTGCCTGCGGGACAGGGGCCTGTGCGTCGGTGGTGGCTGGGGTCTTAACGGGCCATTGCGATCGCCTTTGTACCGTAGAACTACCGGGGGGTTGTCTCCAGATCGAATGGTCAGCGGCAGACAATCACATCTATATGACTGGGCCAGCAGCCATTAGCTTCCAGGGTCAAGTGACCCTCTAGGCTCTTGGGGCGATCGGCAAGCGAAACGAAAACGTCGATCCTTCCATCCAACGACTTTCAATCTCTAGGGCCGTGCCCATCTGGTTGAGGTAAGTCTGACAGAGCAATAACCCCAGGCCAGTCCCTTTCTCATTGTCGGTGCCTGGGGCTGACAGCTGATAGCTATGGCTACGAATTTTTTTAAGGGTTTCGGGCTTCATTCCCAGCCCCGTATCCCTGACCCCCAATTCCACATATTGACCACTCCGGCGCGCGAACAAGGTGATCGTTTCACCATGACGGGAATATTTCACCGCATTGCCCAGGAAATTACGCAGCACAACCCCGATCAGTTCCAAATTGCCTAGGACTTGTAATTGGGGTTCCAGCTCAACTTGTAAGGTCACATTTTTTCGTTGGGCGCAGTCCTGGCACCAGGGCAACACATGGTCGGCGATCGCCTCGACTTTGATCATCTCAATGGGAACCACTTCTGTCTGGAGTTGCTGCTGCGCCCATTGCAACATCTGCATCACCTTCATTTCCGTTTGGTCAAACTTGTTGCAGACTTCGGGAATTAAAATTTCTAGCTCCTCTGGTTCTAGGGCTTGGGCGGCCAAGAGTTCTATCACCGACCGGAAACTAATCAGGGGACTGCGCAGATCGTGGGACAACACCGCTAACAGTTGATCCTTGAGGTTATTGCTTCGATCTAGGGATTGCACTTGCACCGTGAGCAGCTTAATCTTGTTTTGCTTGCGTTTTAGATTACGGCGTAAACGGAGCAAATCTTCTACCTGGTGCGCCAGCATTTGCAGCAGTTCCCGTTCAGTGGCCGTCAATTTACGGGGTTGTTCATCAATTAAACACAGGGTACCCAGGGGATAGCCGTCCCCAGAGCGGATGGGATGACCCGCATAGAAACGAATGTAGGGTTTTCCAGTAACCAGGGGATTGTCCCAAAAGCGTTCATCGGCCAAGGTATCCGGGATTTCAAAAATGTCTGCCTCTCGAATCGCATGGCCACAGAAGGAAACATTGCGGGGGGTTTCCGTTGCCGTTAAGCCGACCTTAGCCTTAAACCACTGCCGACAATCATCCACGAGGGAAATCAGAACGATTTTGACCCCAAACAGTCGCGCCGCGAGGTTGACAATGCGATTAAATTCAGGCTCCTGGGGGGTATCTAAAAGATCCTGTTGGAACAATGATTTGAGGCGTTCTGCTTCATGGGGCAAAGGTTCGGGGGTTCGCATCACTTCAGGATTTCCTTACTGCTGTGAAAAGATTATTTTCTCTCTCCAAGGTACCCAAACTAGAAATATTTTGTGCGCCCCTGAAACCTCAAAGGAGCCTTCAAATCAAGTCTCTGTCGCTAGGGGATCACTTTGGCTCAATTTTTAAATGACCTTTAGAGGGTCGCAAAGGCTGGGGCGATCGCCAAATTACTGGTGACCGTTTGCACATCATCAAGGGCTTCGATCGTGTCGATCATTTTGAGGATCATTTGGATCTGTACTTCGTCGGTGAGGTTCATTTCTGTCTCCGGGAACCAGCGCAACTCCGCCTCTTTTACCGTAAAGCCTGCATCCTGCAAGGTTTGGTTGAGGTGTTCTAGGTTCTCAACGGCACTGAGGACTTCCACCTCATCGCTGTCTTCGATGGCACTATAGCCTTCTGCTTCGCCGATCAAAGATGCCTCCAGCAGTGCCTCTTCATCAATGTCGCCCGTGAGAGTCACCACACCTTTGTGGCTAAACATCCAGCTCACACAACCCGTTTCTCCCAAATTGCCACCATTTTTGCTAAAGGCAGAACGTAAATCCGCCGCTGTGCGGTTGCGGTTGTCGGTGAGGGCTTCGATCAAAATCGCCACGCCCCCGGCCCCATAGCCTTCGTAACGGATTTCTTCGTAATTGGCTTCGCCATCATTATAGGTACCCGCTCCCTTGGCGATCGCCCGTTCGATATTTTCATTGGGGATACCCGCAGCCTTTGCCTTTTCAATGGCAGTACGGAGTTGAAAATTCCCCGCCGGATCAGGGAGACCATGGCGAGCCGCAACAATGATCGCCCGGGATAACTGAGTAAACGTTTTCCCCTTCTTGGCATCAACCCGTGCCTTTTGCCGTTTAATATTTGCCCACTTACTATGTCCAGCCATGGTGAATGCTCAAATCAAATCATCACTGTTGCTTTCTTCTTAAACCATAACAGGCCACCAATACACAGCAGATTTTGAACCTGTCAGTAAAACTTTACCTTAGGTAATCCACCCGAAAGATTAGGTTATCCTGATTGTAATTGACAATTCCTATATTTTTTGACCAGCGTTGGATGGGGGCACCAGTGAGCAACAACAGTCATAATGAAGCGCGTAACTATCAAGATTCTGAGTTTGAAGACGAACTCCTAGAACTGTTTGAAGACCTCGACGCAGAAACCTCTGCCCCCCCAGCGACCGATTTTCCCAAGGAGATCGATCCGAAAGTTTCATTTATCAGCTTCGCAAATAACTTTGAAGAACTTTTAGCCTTCGAGGAAGTGACATCCCCCCAGTCCCAAACGCCTCAACAAGCTTCGTCCCAAAACGAAGCAGACCTCGAAGCCGATTTAGAAGCTCTCCTCCAGGATACTGATCCCAACCAACCCTCCGACACAGAAACTTACGCCACCGAAAGCGAACCTTATTTTCCCCTCGAAGACCCCGTTTCCCCGCCCCTCAAACGCCCCAAAGCCATTTCCTCCCAGATCTCCCCGGTTACCAACGGTCAGATCACCTACTACCCTCCCCTAGAGGATCTCGGTCAATACCTAGAAGTGTCACCAAGCTCGTCGGCCAACTCTGTTGACTGGCAAGCCCTCACCCAACTCATTGAACAAACTCCGAGCGCTCCTAGCCCTAGTCTCTCCCCCAAAAAACGCCCCCAAATTGCCATTTCCAAACAGACGGACTTTGGTGAATTAGAAGCCCTGCTCCAACAGGCAGACACCATGGGAGGGCCTCCCATTACCACCACCAGCGGCCCTAGTACAAATCGTCAACGCTCCCAAAAGGTCAACAGCTTTGAGCAGACCATGCGGATTCCCGTCAAGCAACTCGATAACCTCAGTAACTTGATGGGAGAACTCGTTGTCAACCGCAATACCCTCGAACAAAGCCAAGAAAAACTCCGGCAATTCCTCGATAATCTCACGGGCCAAGTGCAACGGCTCAATGACATTGGTAGCCAGATGCAAGATCTTTATGAACGTTCTCTCCTGGAGCGTTCCCTGCTGGCCAGTCGTGGTCAAAGTAGTGAATATCACTTTCCCCCAGGCTTTACCGATAAGGCAGATGCCCCCGGTCGCCATCGTTCCCAAGAATATGACCCCCTAGAAATGGATCAGTTCACCGGCTTTCACCTCCTCTCCCAGGAGATGATTGAACTGATTGTACGGGTGCGAGAATCTTCTTCGGATATCGAATTTTTAGTCGATGATAATGAACAAGTTGCCCGTAATCTCCGGCAGGTCAGTACGCAGCTCCAGGAAGGCTTGACTAAATCACGGATGATTCCCTTTGCCCAAGCAGCCGATCGCCTGGTGCGCCCCGTCCGAGAAATTTCCCTCAAACTCAATAAGCGAGCCTCCCTCAATGTCGAAGGTCGAGAAGTGCTCATTGACAAAATGATCCTAGAGCAGCTCTATGATCCCCTGACTCACCTGATCAACAACGCCATTACCCATGGGATTGAGTCCCCGGAAGTACGCCTCAGTAAGGGTAAGCCTGCGGCGGGGGTTGTCTCCCTCAAAGCCTATATTCAGGGGAATCAAATTGTGATTGCCATTGCTGATGATGGTGCGGGGATGGATTCTGAAGCCCTCGTCCACAAAGCCCTCGAAAAGAACCTGATCACTCCTGAGCAACTGTCGGATCTCAGTCAACAGGATATTTATGATTTTATTTTTCATCCTGGCTTTACCACCAAGGCGCAGGCTGATGACTTTTCTGGTCGGGGAGTTGGCATGGATGTGGTTCGCACGGCCCTCGGTAGTATTCGAGGCACGATTACCATTGACTCCGCCCTGGGTAAAGGTACAACGTTTACCATCCGGCTACCCCTCACCCTCAATATCTGCCGCGCTTTATTTTGTCTCAATCGCCACGCCCGCATTGCTCTGCCCATGGATGGGGTTGAAGATATGCAGACCTACACCCTCGACCAAGTGGAACAGGAAGGCCGCAGACGTTATATTCGCTGGCGAGATTCTCGATTGCGGGTTTATCCCCTCAGTAATCTATTGACGCTCCAACGACAAATTGGGCGGGGCTCAATTTATGGAGGGGTTGGGGATCCTGACCAAATTCCCGTTGTGATCCTGCGCAGTGCGGGCAATCTCCTGGCGATTCAAGTGGATCAGGTGCTAGGGGAACAAGAAATCGTGATTAAACAGATCGAGGGGCCGATTCCGAAACCAGCGGCGATCGCCGGGGCGACAGTCCTGGGGGATGGCACGGTCATGCCTGTGGTTGATGTGTTAGAGCTGATTGAACTTGCGGCCCAGGGACGGGTCAGGGCCAAGGCTACCACCTGGCAAGATAATCCGGCCTTACACTTGCTCGTGCCAGAGATGGTACAAACGGAGCCCATTGTGTTGATTGTGGATGATTCAATCACGGTGCGTGAACTCCTCTCGATGAGTTTCACAAAGGCTGGCTATCGGGTTGAGCAGGCCCGGGATGGCCAGGAAGCTTGGGAAAAACTGCGGGGAGGCTTACCCTGTGAACTGGTCTTTTGCGATATTGAGATGCCGCGCATGGATGGCTTAGAGCTATTATCTCGCATTCAAAAAGACCCGAATTTAGAAAAAATTCCGGTGGCCATGCTGACATCAAGGGGGGCCGATCGCCACCGACAAATGGCCGCTGAACTGGGGGCAAGTGCCTATTTTACGAAACCCTATTTAGAAGAAGTGCTGTTGGATGCAGCCCAAAAAATGCGCCAAGGGGACGTGTTGCTGCCAGGCAGTACGAAACAGCCCACGGTCTCGGAGCCTGGGGACGGGATGGGCGATTTTGAACCCCTAGATGATGCGTCGGTAAAAATAACGGCCCCAAGGATTTTGATTGTGGATGATTCGGTGACGGTGCGAGAATTGTTAGCCATTACCTTCCAAAAGGCGGGCTACCATGTGGAGCGGGCCCGGGATGGAGAAGAGGCTCTAGAGCAGTTGTTGGAAAATCCCGATTTTAGTTTGGTGTTCTGTGATATTGAGATGCCGCGCCTAGATGGTTTAGCGTTGCTCGAAGAAATTCAACAATATCCTGAATTGGCTCACATTCCCATTGCGATGTTGACCTCGCGCGGGGCCGGACGACACCGGAAAATTGCGGCGGACCGGGGGGCAAAGGCCTATTTCACAAAGCCCTATGTGGAAGATCATTTGCTAGAAGCAGCGGCCCGGTTAATGGCTGGGGAAATTTTACTAGACGAAAATGGTAAGGTGGTGGCGTAACTTTGGGATGGCGATCGCCGTCTATATTTTCATCAATTGTTTTAGGTGTCAGGGGACTCGCCATGGTGCGCAGTGCTAAATTTCAGGGGCAGTGGCTCGGATTGGGGCTATGGATCGGACTCGGACTATGGGGGCCGGGGGCTTTGCCCGGTAATGCCGTTGAGATCGAAGTGGGCATTGTCCAACGATTCGGAGAAGAGCAAAACGATACTTTGACCATCTCCAGTCTGTCGGGCGATCGCCTTGAGGTGGACATTATCAGCGGCGGCCAACAACAAACACTCCAGACCAATCAAGTCACCCTAGAGGTCGCCCAGCAACCTTTGCCCCAGGTGGAATTGGCAGAATATATCGTCCTCAGTGACCAGGGCACCTTTGAGACGGCAGAGGACAGCGCCAAATTTTGGCGTTCCCTCGGCATTGAAGTAGAAATTACCCAACCCGGTCGCTGGCAAGTGTGGGCGAAACGGGATGTCTACCAAACGCCCCTCCTCCGGCGGCTATTACTCCAGGAATTAAAAGCGAAGGGTTACACCACTCCTTATCTCAGTTCGACGGTGCGTACCGAAAAGGCGATCGCCTCCTTTGTGGTGGGGGGGTACCGGTACAATCGGGCCAATGTGACGATCCGTTCGCGCAACGGTTTGTTTAATGTCCAAGAAGACGGCGGCCCAGAAAGTCGCTTTGCCGGGGAACTGAGGCTCCAGCCGAACGCCTACGGTACTTTTACCCTCGTTAATGACGTCGATATTGAGGTGTATCTGCGAGGTGTTGTGCCCCACGAAATTGGCCCCAATGCCCCCGATAATGCCGTCGAAGCCCAGACAATCATTGCCCGCACCTACGCCCTGCGCAATTTACGGCGTTTTGAAGCTGACGATTACGAACTCTGTGCCACGATCCATTGCCAAGTTTATAAAGGTCTCCAGGGCACCAGTCCCCGCATTGACCAGGCGATCGCCCGCACCAAAGGTTTAGTGCTCACCTACAACAACGAATTAGTCGATGCCCTGTATTCCTCTACCACTGGCGGCGTAACCGCTTCCTTTAGCGATGTGTGGGATGGGGCAGAGCGGCCTTATCTCAAAGCCGTGATTGATTCTCCAAATCCAGTCTGGGATCTAAAAGGCAACTCCCTCGCTGATGAACAGGCTTTTCGGAAATTTATCGCTCTCAACCAAGGCTTTAACGAAACGGGGCGGACTGTCTTTCGCTGGGAAAGATCCGCCACTCTCCAGGAATTAGCCACGACTCTACAAACCTATCTAGAGCGCACCCAAAATCCCCTCGCGGGCATCCAAACGGTACAAAAACTAGAGATTAAGCGGCGATCGCCTTCGGGTCGTGTCCTGGAGTTGGATGTCACCACCGACCGGGGCATTGTCAAACTCCTGAAAAATGAAATTCGCAGTGCCCTGGGGCCGCCCCGCAGTACCCTGTTTTACCTACAACCCAACCTCAATCCCCAAAATCAACTCACGGGCTATACCTTTGTGGGGGGAGGGTTCGGCCATGGGGTCGGCATGAGTCAATATGGCTCCTACAATCTCGCTAACTTGGGCTGGTCAGCGGCGCGGATTCTCCAGTTTTACTATCCTGGCACCACCCTCCAACCCTTGGATGAGTCCATTGTCTTTTGGCGAGAAACCCCCTAGAGATAGGTGGCAACGGCGCGTAAAGAGTCAGGGATGGCGATCGCTTCAGGAAATTCTAAAGTTGTTTCCGAACTGCCGAGGTACCCGGAGGTGGTAAAAGCCATCAACATCCGCCCTAAAGCAACCCACACCACCCGATCAAATTCCCAATCTCCCTGGCGTGGCGTATAGCAAGCAATGGATTTCAACGCCCAAAAATAACTGTTACGCACCACCGAGCCGCCTTTTTTGTAGGGGGGCAGATCATCTTGGTGAATACAGAGAATGTCATCCTGGAGAGCTACAACACGCATAGAAACTGATCAGCAAAACACAGCACAGGCCCATTTTAAATCACCGCAAAATTCTCAAGGTCAAGCCGAGCCGCTGCATCGGTTAATTTCCGCAATAAACGATTCGTGAAATTTCTGCTAATTTCTTGGGGGCGATCGCAATTGTGGTGTTGCGAGCAAGGGGTAAAATATGACCTTGCCCCCCGACCTAGGAGACCCCCTTTAAAATGCTCGCCAAACGAATTTTGCCTTGCCTCGATGTGAATGCTGGACGGGTTGTCAAAGGTGTGAATTTTGTCGATCTCAAGGATGCTGGCGATCCGGTGGAGTTGGCGAAGGTTTATAACGATGCGGGGGCTGACGAATTGGTTTTCCTCGATATTACCGCCACCCACGAAGACCGCGACACCATTATCGATGTGGTCTACCAAACCGCAGAACAGGTCTTTATTCCCCTCACCGTCGGCGGTGGCATTAGTACCACGGCCCAGATTAGAAACCTCCTGCGGGCCGGGGCCGATAAAGTCAGTATCAATTCTTCGGCGGTGCGGAACCCGGATTTTATCAATGAAGCAGCCGAACGATTTGGCAATCAGTGCATTGTGGTGGCGATTGACGCCCGGCGTCGGCCAGATCCGGCAAATCCGGGTTGGGATGTTTATGTGCGGGGCGGCCGCGAAAATACCGGCATTGATGCCCTGGGCTGGGCGAAGGAAATGGCCCAACGGGGCGCTGGGGAACTGCTTGTCACGAGTATGGATGCTGATGGTACCCAAGCGGGTTATGACCTAGAACTTACCAAGGCGATCGCCAATGCCGTCGAAATTCCGGTCATTGCCTCCGGGGGAGCCGGCAACACCCAGCATATTTACGAAGCCCTGACGACGGGGAAAGCAGAGGCCGCCCTTTTAGCCTCGTTGCTCCACTATGGTCAACTGACCGTCGCCGAAATCAAGACCTACCTCCAACAGCATCAAGTGCCCGTGCGCCCAACCCAAATCACTCAGTAAGGGGCAGTAATCGTTGGCCGTAAACCAAGGCTTGGTGGCAATAAACTAAGCCTTCCGCTCGGCTGGCGATCGCTCCGGGTTTGAGCAGTGATTTTTCCTGGGGGAGCACACCAATTTTCGCTTGGAGGGCTGCCGCCACCGCTGCCTGGGCATAGGGGGGAATTTCCTCCTGATCTGCGTAGTGTTCTGTTAGGGCAATGTCCCCTGGTGGTAAACGCAGGCCCTGGGCGATCGCCACGAGGAGATGGACGCGCCGTAGGGGTTGCTGGGGCTGGAAAGTGTGGTCAGGAAAACCAGAGAAAAAACAGCCTTGATATCCTTGTTGAATGGCCTCGGCGGCAGGCAAATGGGACGGCACATCGAAAAATTGTTTCCGGGGGCGTTGGGGACTGGGGTGAAATATGGCTTGGATCCACAGGGCAAACTGGGCGCGATTGAGGGGCTGATCGGGGAAAAATTGGCCCTGGGCTGAACCGTGAATGTAGCCAAGATTGGCGATCGCCTGGATAAAGGGTTTGGCCCAGTGGTTTTGCACATCGCTAAAGGTCGGCAAATAGGGCAGCGGATCGACCAATCCAGGCGCAGCCAAAACGGGTAATTCCCCCTGTAAAACCAAGGCTTGGTGCAAAAAAGCAGCCATTTCTCCCCAGGTGATCCGCTGGAGGGGTCGCAGATCAACTTGGGGCTGGGTCACGACCAAATGGTGTTGGGTTGCAGCGGCGATCGCCCCCATCACCGTCGAAGGAATCTGGGCATAGTCTCGAAAAGCCCGTAATACTGCTGGATTCCCTGGACTCAACCCTAAACCCCGTACCAACGCTTCTAGCACTTCAAACCGTTTCAGCACAGCCTGGGGGCGAAAGGTGCCATCGGGATAACCCGTCAAAAATCCCATGGAGACCGCTTGGGCGATCGCCGCTTGGTCTTGGCGCGCAACATCTGGGAATTCCGGCACAAAAGTGCCCCAGGGCCGAGGTAGATCAAAACATTGGGCTAGCACCCTGGCAAACTCAGTCCGGGTCAGTGGTCGAGCCGGATCAAACCCAGACCCAAACCAAGCCCCTAAACCCTTCACCGTGGCCAGCTGATTAGTGAATGATGTGGCCCAATGGTCAGGGGGAGGAACCAGGAGATCAGGATTAGAGCGATTCATATTGGGCATAGCTAGGGATGCAACCGAGGCAAATCACTCGGCCACGGATTGAACACAGGCGCAAATTGTCCCCATGATAGATTCTTCCGCAGGACTTGCCAGATTTTTGTCAGATTATTGAGTTCTGGCCCTTTTCCTTTCTTGAGGTTTGTAACATCCGGAACAAAAAGCCCCAAAATCAATGCAGTAAACTCATTGGGCACATGACAGGAAAACATTTAACCAAGGGGATGACCCATGCGCCTGGAGCAATTGCAAGCATTTTTGGCGATCGCCGCCACCGGAAATTTTGGTCAAGCAGCCCAGCAATGTGGCGTCACCCAATCCACCGTCAGTCGCCAAATTCAAAGCCTTGAGGCCGCCGTCGGGATGCCCCTTTTTCACCGCAGTGCCCAGGTTAAACTCACCCTGGCGGGGGAACGGTTTCTGCCCTACGCCCGCAAAATTTGTAGCAGTTGGGACAATGCCCGTGCCGAAATCAACGATCTCCTGGCGGGTAATCAATCGGAACTCTGCGTCGCTGCCATTCACTCCGTCTGTGCCTACCATCTGCCGCCCGTACTTCAACAATTTTGTCGGATGTACCCCCAAACCCAACTGCGAGTCACTGCCCTCGGTAGCGATCGCGCCCTAAAAGTGCTGCGGGATAGCCTTGTGGATGTGGCCATTGTCATGAATAATCGCTTTCTCACCGCCAGCCCCGATATGGTCGTGATGCCCCTCTACAAGGAAAGCGTTGAAGTCCTCCTCAGTAGACATCATCCCCTCGCCCAGAAGGAAAAATTAAGCTGGATCGATATCGCGAGCTACCCCCAAGTGGTCTTTAAGGACGGCTATGGTATGCAACGTTATGTGCAAGATCAGCTCGCCAACCACGGTCTCGCCCCCACGGCCACCGTTGAACTTAATAGCCTCGATGCCTTCCGTGGCCTGGTACGCCAGGGTGATATGATTGCCCTTCTGCCCCAATCTGCCCTCGTCGAAGCCCGTACTGATTCTGCCCTTGTGGTCAAACCTCTGCCCGATGCCATGGATATGCGGGAAGTTGTCCTCGTCACGACTAGCGATCGCCTAGAGATTCCCCCAATTCAATATTTTTGTAGTCTCATTACCCAACTTCTTTCCCAACCGCGCCTCGATACCCTTAGTGCCTAGGTCTCGGTTTAGAAAAAGACCCATAAAAAAATTGCCCCGACCAGGGTCAGAGCAAGGAACTGAGGTGACAGCCCACCATTGGTGTAAGTTAGTTGCCGTCAACTAATTTAGAGATCCACTTCGCTCAGTTCACGGGTCATGTGGTCAAACGGTTCATCAATAAAAGCCGTATTCGCAATGCCAGCCGCCGCCGCCATTTCCTTAATCGCATCCTTGAGGAATTGAATTCCCCGAACCGTCGGTGCAATGGGCACTCCTAGAGAATTATAGGTTTCTCTCAAACCCTGTAGGACCCGCTCGTTGAGGACGTCCATATCTCCAGCAATTAAGGCATAGGTGCCATAGCGGAGGTAGTAGTCCATATCCCGCAAGCAAGCAGAGAAGCGACGGGTCGTATAGGCATTGCCCCCAGCTAAGAGCAGTTCAGGAACCGCTTCAAAGAGACTATTGGCCGCGGCCTTGACGATCTCCGCAGATTGACTATTGATCATCGCCGCAACGGTGATTCGGTCATTCCCCGAAGCAAAGTAGTCTTTGAGGCTCTCGATGGCATCACGGTCAAAGTAACGCCCGGTGGTATCGTAATTTCTGATCAGACTTGTAACAGCGTCCCGCATTAAATTTTCTCCGAACAGCAGTTTTATTAAGCGCGTTTAGAAAAGGATCATCCCAGGGGGATGAGAAGCTTCGTTTTATATTGACATACTCCCATGACTGAAGTACATGGTTTTTCCTTCGGGTAAAGACCCCAGGACGAGCCTGTTTTACGTCGCCCAAAGGAGTGGAGGATGTCTTCTCTCGTAATTTTATACGGCATTTATAATCCCAGGTTTCGGGCCGTATTGATTACATTTCTTTAAAAAAAATAATAAAACTGCTCTAAATCTGAGATCTAAAAGACGATTTTTGTTTTTCCCAAGCTGTACCGAGGCTATAGCCATCCATGCCAGATGGGGCGACTTTCTGTAAATATTTTGGTGAAATTTTGGCGATCGCCTGACCCGGAGCTTTAAATCTAACCTACCCTGACAGTAAACAGTTCCTGGGCCGCAACCAGTGGAGATGTGACCCAGACTACAACGAACTGCCATAACTCTTTCTAGGATCAAGCGAACTGTGTCGGCGTAAATCCCATCGCTTGCCGGATCCTAGCAGTGAAGATTAAGAATTGTTTGTGAGGCACCCCACCATGACCCAGACAGCAACCGATGTTTTACGGCTGATCCAAGAGGAAAATATTCAAATTATTGACCTCAAGTTTGTTGATCTGCCAGGCATTTGGCAACATTGCTCGTTTTACCAAGATCAACTGGACGAAGCTTCCTTTGTTGATGGGGTGCCCTTTGACGGTTCAAGCATTCGAGGCTGGAAAGCGATTAACGAATCTGATATGGCGATGGTGCCTGATCCCACAACTGCTTGGATCGATCCATTTTGTAAAGAAAAAACCCTCAGCCTCATTTGTTCCATCAAAGAACCCCGCACGGGGGAGTGGTACAGTCGTGATCCCCGCAGCATTGCCCAAAAAGCCGTGGACTATCTCACAGCCTCCGGCCTGGGTGATACCGCCTATTTTGGCCCCGAAGCAGAATTTTTCGTGTTTGATGATGTGCGTTTTGACCAGACGGAGAATAAAGGGTTTTATTACGTTGATAGCATCGAGGGTCGCTGGAATTCAGGCCGCAAAGAACCAGGGGGCAATCTCGCCCACAAACCGGGCTACAAACAGGGGTATTTCCCCGTACCACCAACGGATACCCTCCAGGATATGCGCACAGAAATGCTGCTGACCATGGCGAAATGCGGCGTTCCCATCGAAAAGCACCACCACGAAGTCGCCACCGGGGGCCAAAATGAATTGGGGTTTCGCTTTGCAACGCTCCTCAAGGCCGCAGATTATTTGATGACCTATAAGTATGTGATCAAAAATGTCGCCCGTAAGTATGGCCGCACCGTGACATTTATGCCGAAACCACTGTTTAACGACAACGGCTCCGGGATGCACACCCACCAATCCCTCTGGAAAGGAGGTCAACCACTATTTTGGGGCGATCGCTACGCCAATCTCAGTCAACTGGCACTCCATTACATTGGTGGCATCCTCAAACACGCCCCAGCCCTGCTCGCTTTTTCTAATCCCAGTACCAATTCCTACAAGCGTCTTGTTCCCGGCTTCGAGGCCCCGGTGAATTTAGCCTATTCCCAAGGAAATCGTTCGGCGTCGGTGCGCATTCCCCTGTCTGGGCCAAACCCCAAAGCCAAACGCCTTGAATTCCGTTGCCCTGATGCTACAGCCAACCCCTATCTAGCCTTTGCGGCGATGCTCTGTGCAGGCATTGATGGTATTAAAAACGCCATTGATCCAGGTGATCCCCTAGATGTCGATATCTACGATTTGACCCCAGAGGAACTGAGCAAAATTCCTTCAACTCCCGCTTCCCTAGAAGCCGCCCTCGAAGCTCTCCAGCAGGATCATGATTTTTTAACGGCGGGCGGTGTTTTTACGACAGATTTCATTGAGAATTGGATTGAGTACAAATTAGACGCCGAAGTGAATCCCCTCCGGTTACGGCCCCATCCCTACGAATTTGCCCTTTATTACGATTGCTAAATAGCAACCTAGCTCCACACAAAAATCCCACTGCCGATGGTAGTGGGAAACAAATTAATTTATTTGTGACGACAGCTAGATTAAACGGCTGTGTCGAGTAGTAATGCTACGAAAAATGCTTTAGTAGCGGCTACGGCCACCCCCACGGGAAGCCGGACGACGGTCTTCACGGGGTTTTGCTTTGTTAACCTTGAGGTCACGACCCATCCATTCAGCACCATCTAGGGCTTCAATGGCCGCATTTTCTTCGTCTTCGCTAGACATTTCCACAAAGGCGAATCCTCTCGGTCTGCCAGTTTCCCGGTCAGTGGGAACTTGGACACGGTTTACCTTGCCATATTCGGCGAAGGTTTCTTTTAGGTCCTCATCAGTAACCTGATAGGACAAATTTCCAATGTAAATCGACATAATTAACGAATATTCTTCCGAATCGGAGAATCGTAGAGGGCAGAGATTCGGAAAGCTACGCAGTCAGGAAAACTTTAGACAATCTTACTTAACTGGATCAAATCCTTATCTTGTTACGTTTGATTATAGCTGCTCGATTTGATTTTTAATCAGATGTTTCAATTTTTGAGGGTCTTGGGCAGGGAAAAGTTAATCCTACGACTCTCACTGCAAAAATTCTTTACAATCCTGGGAGGATAAGTTGCTGATTTGGGGGGCATTGTATGGGGTTTCCGGTTGTTTATCATCCTGATTATGTGACGCCGATTCCGGAGGAGCATCGTTTCCCGATGCCGAAGTTCCGGTTATTGCATGGGTTGCTGTTGGGGGATGGGGTGATTCAACCGGAGCAAGTTTACCAACCGCAATTGCCAGATCGAGCCTGGCTAGAACTTGTCCATGAGCCGGACTATGTGACGGCCTATTGCCAGGGAACCTTGACCCCAAAGGCCCAACGGCGCATTGGTTTGCCCTGGAGTGCGGGGGTCGTCCAACGGACTTTGACGGCGGTGGGAGGAACGATTTTGACGGCACAGTTGGCCCTAGAGCATGGGTTGGCCTGTAATACGGCGGGGGGAACACACCATGCTTTTCCGGGCTATGGGTCAGGATTTTGTATTTTGAATGATTTGGCGATCGCCACCCGGACAATTCAGCAACGGGGCTTGGCGCAGCGGATTTTAATCGTCGATCTCGATGTGCACCAGGGGGACGGCACGGCGTTTATTTTCCAAGATGACCCGACGGTATTTACCTTTTCGATGCACTGCGAGGTGAATTTTCCCAGCCAAAAGCAGCGCAGTGACTTAGACCTCGGCCTACCGGAAGGATTGGACGACGATGGCTACTTGCAAATTTTGGCGCACCATCTAGAAGATCTTTTGAGTCAGGTGAAGCCGGATTTGGTGTTTTACGATGCGGGGGTGGACACCCATGTGGGCGATCGCCTCGGCAAATTAGCGATGACGAACACGGGTCTGTATCGGCGGGAACGGCTGGTGTTGAGTACCTGCTTGGCGGCGGGTTATCCCGTGGCCTGTGTGATTGGTGGAGGCTATGCAAAAAATATCCATGACCTTGTATATCGCCATTCCCTGCTCCATCGGGCGGCGCGGGATGTTTACTGATTTCCTGAATTAAACGGCAAGAAATTCCTGAATCACGGCCTGACTTAACTCATGGGTACTCCCAGAAGCGACAATGCCTCCTTTCTGCATCGCGTAGTAACGGTCTGCTTGGCGCACAAAGTGCAAGTGTTGCTCGACTAAAAGCACTGAAATCCCCGTTTCCGCAATAATTTGTTTCACAGCCGCTTCGATTTCTAAAATGATCGACGGCTGAATTCCTTCGGTGGGTTCATCTAGGATTAGTAACTTTGGTCGACCCATTAAAGCGCGGGCGATCGCCAACTGCTGCTGCTGACCCCCACTCAGATCGCCCCCCATCCGGTGCAGCATCTCCTTAAGCATTGGGAATAAATTCAAAATTTCTGAGGGAATATTACTCTTATTGCGACGGCCCTTGGGTAAAGCTTCTAGGCCGAGGAGGAGATTTTCCTTAACCGTAACCCGGGGAATAATTTCTCGTCCTTGGGGAACATAGCCAATCCCAGACCGGGCACGGCGATCCGTCGCGAGGGAATTAATTTCCTGGCCCATAAAACGCAGTTTTCCGGTGCGGGGCGGCAACAATCCCATAATTGTTTTCAGAAGCGTTGTTTTGCCGACGCCATTGCGACCAATTAGACAAACCATCTCCCCTTGGGGCACATTCAAATCCACATTCCGCAAAATGTGACTTTCACCGTAATAGACATTGAGATCAGAAACATTCAGAACTGGGGCATCGTTAGCTTGGGTCATGGTTTCAGAAAAACAAAAAGGGGGAATATTGGCTTCCTAATCATAGACAGGAATTCTCCCCCCATTTCGTAACAAAAACAGCAGTATTTTTTTAAATGCGTCCCGTGCTGCCAGATTTAGAGCTCACCACAATCGGCGATCGCAATTTCCTGTTTCGGGGCACCACTACCAGAACCTTGGGCTTCCATAGCTTTGACCACATCCATACCTTCGATAACCTTACCGAAGACCACGTGCTTACCGTTGAGCCAAGGGGTTAAGGTTGTGGTGATAAAGAACTGAGAGCCATTGGTATTGGGGCCACGGTTCGCCATACTCAGCAAACCTGGGACATTGTGGCGCAGTTCAAAGCTTTCGTCTTCAAAAGTGTCTCCATAAATGGATTCACCGCCGGTGCCGTTGCCATTGGTAAAGTCTCCCCCTTGGCACATAAATTCAGGGATCACCCGGTGGAATTTAGAGCCTTTGTAATGGAGGGGTTTGCCCCGTTTGCCGATGCCTTTTTCGCCAGTGCAGAGGGCGCGGAAATTTTCAGCGGTTTTGGGGGCAACGTCGGCCCGTAGTTCAAAAACAATGCGTCCGGCACTTTCGCCGCCGATGGTGATGTCAAAAAAAACTTTGGGGTTGGGCTGTTCGCTCACGATTACTTGTCCTAAAAAATGTCGTCTCTTTAACCAAATGGTACTGCAAGGGTGGTCAGGGGCGATCGCCCGTAAAGAAATCAAGAAGTACATTCTTCATCCACAACGTTATTGGCAGTTGACATATGGCAACAGCAGGGCTAGATTGAGTATTACTATTCCAATCAAAATACAGATGACCAGTAACATGGGACGTCAATGGGCAAGCTACACCACAACAAAGAAATCGCGGCCGCCATACAAGAAGCATTAGAGCAAGGTTGGACATTCAAAAAATCTAGTGGTTCTGCCCATGCTTTTGGGGTTTTGCTTTGTCCAGAACATAATCGTTTGGGTTGTAAAAAATCAGTTCTGTCTACACCCCGCAATCCTGAAAATCATGCTAAGCAAATCAGAAAAGCCATTAAACAATATTCCCATTCAGAAAACAATGAATAATTATGAATTTTCGTTGGTTTTAGCAAATGTTCGCGACTTTGATGAACAGCTTGTTGATTGCATTTTTGAAGCAGGCTGCGACGATGCCTCATTATTAACCCGTAATGGTGTGGTTTATTTGGATTTTGATCGTGAAGCAACTTCTTTTACTGAAGCCGTTTGGTCGGCGATTCGTCAAGTTGAAAGTATTGCTCAACCTAAGATTCGTGTCGATAGTATTCAGCCAGATGATTTAGTGACAGTGTCTGAAATAGCGCGTCGTATCCAAAAAAGTCGTGAATATGTACGTTTGCTCATTAATGGTGAAAGAGGTACAGGCAATTTTCCGTTACCTATTTCTGGAATGAGTCAAAAATCAATGATCTGGAGTTGGTCAAGGGTTTCTCAATGGCTATTTAAACAAGGTTTAGTTTCAGAAGAACAAGTGGCGATCGCCCAAGAAATTGCAGACATTAATCAATATCTCTTTCATCGAGATCATTGGCGAGAATTTAATCAACGAATGAAAAAAATTGAAGCTCATCTATTGACTGTTTAGCTGACCTGTTCAATTTGGCGTACAGCGGTCAGGGCAGAATAACTTACCCCCGCCGTACCTTCTCCCGGATGGACAGAATCTCCCACGAGCCAAACATTTTTAAACGGTGTTCTGGTGGCGAATCCAAAGGGCGCAAAGGTAGAAATTCGCTGTCCCACACCGCCAACAAAGCCTTTGTGTCGGGCCGTATAGAAAGCAAAGGTGCGCGGCGTTCCGGCTTCTTGAACAATGATATTTTCTGGGGAAAGGTCAAAATAGCGATTTAATTTGGCGATCGCCTCCTGGGTGTAACGCTCCTTCCGTTCGGCGTAATCTTCCCCAAACCAAGGATCAGGATCGACAAAAGAGGAGGCGATAATCGTCCGGTGACCCTCTGGGGCGCGGCCATCATTCGGCTTACTCACGGAGACAAAGAGGGAATTATTTTCGCCAATTGCTTGGTCATAATCATAGAGAAATTGCAGGTGAGGTGGACAATTTTTGGGAATTGCCGCTTCCTTGACCCCTAAATAAATGACAAAGGCCCCCGATGGATCGGGCAAATTTTCAATGCGTTTTTGATAGATTTTTTTGAAAATTGATTCGGGCGGATGCTCTGAAATTTTCATTAAATCTTGAACCGTGGTGTTCGCGACTACATGATCAAAAGCTTGTGTAAAAATTTCATTTTGACGCTGATCAAAGACTGTTAATTGAGGCTTGCTTTGACCCAAGTTAATTTCCTTAATGCGGTGGCGAGTGAGTAATTTCCCCCCATGTTTTTCGAGGGCTTCAATGAGGCGATCGCTCAAGGCTTGCATACTACCCTGGAGATGAAATAAACCTTGGGGCGTTTGGGAAACGGCGAGGGCCGTCGCACCGTAGAGTAGTGCGGTTTCGGAACTATCAACTTGGGAGTACAGCTTTAACTGCAAATCCAAAAAAGTTTTTAATCTTTGATCTGCCGCAACACCACATAATTTCAACGCGTCTAAAACCGTCATCAAAGCAAAGGGAACTGTGATCAATGTATCTAAACGAAATGCCTTGATTAACTGCAAAATATCCCAAGGATTACGGGGTGGCACCACCGGATCGCGGCCTTGAAATTGCCAACTAGCCGCAAATAAAACCTTTAATAAATTCCAAAAATTTTCGCTCGTGGGAAACTGTTTGAGTCGTTCAGCTTCCCACTTTTCCGCATCACGCCAAACGTTGATGGGTTCTGTTTCGCCCGGTAAAAACACCGCACAAGCCGGATCACAAACCGTTGCTTCGGGTAAAGCGACGCCCAATTCTTGAAAAATACGCTGGTGAATCCCCCCTACTTCTAAGCCCGCCACCTGGGTCGCCCCTACATCGAAGGTAAAACCCCGACGCTTAAAAGTGGACGCACAGCCCCCGGCGATCGCCGCTTGCTCATAGACCGTGACATCGTAGCCCCGTTTTGCCAACAGAGCCCCCGCCGTTAAACCGCCAATGCCCGCCCCAATGACCGCAATCTTGCCCTTACTCATCCCGAAACATCCGTTACAATTCTTTACCTTTCCCTATTGTCCAAAATTTTGCCTTTCTTGACAAAAAGGCGATCGCCCCTGATAAAGAGAGATTGCCGAACCTGCTACAGTCCGCAACTTGGTAAAGTATTTAGACAGTCACTAAACAGCCCACCCAGAGAAAAGACCTATGTTTGACGCCCTAGCCGAACGCCTAGAAGATGCCTGGAAATCCCTCCGGGGCCAGGACAAAATCAGCGAATCTAACATCAAAGAAGCCCTAAAGGAAGTCCGTCGCGCCCTCCTCGAAGCCGACGTTAACCTCCAGGTGGTCAAGGGCTTTATTTCTGATGTGGAAAAAGCGGCAGTCGGTGCAGAAGTTATTTCTGGCGTTAACCCAGGGCAACAGTTCATCAAAATTGTCTACGACGAACTCGTCAAAATCATGGGGGAAAGCAACGTTCCCCTCGCCGAAGCAGAAAATAAGCCATCCGTAATTCTCATGGCCGGGTTGCAGGGGACGGGGAAAACCACCGCCACAGCAAAGCTTTCCCTCTATCTCCGCAAGCAAAATAAAACCGCCCTGATGGTTGCAACCGACGTTTACCGTCCAGCGGCGATCGATCAGCTGAAAACCCTCGGTGAACAAATTGACGTGCCCGTGTTCGACCTGGGCAGTGACGCCAATCCCGTTGACATTGCCAAACAAGGGGTTGAAAAAGCAAAAGAACTCGGTGTTGATGTCGTCCTTGTGGATACGGCGGGTCGCTTGCAGATCGATGCCGACATGATGGCCGAACTCAAGCAAATTAAAGAAAGCATTAATCCCGACGATACTTTGTTAGTCGTTGACTCGATGACGGGCCAAGAGGCTGCTAGTTTAACCCGCACCTTCCACGAAGAAATTGGCGTTACCGGGGCCATTCTCACCAAGATGGATGGGGATACCAGAGGTGGTGCGGCCCTATCTGTGCGGATGATCTCTGGTCAACCGATCAAATTTATCGGGGTTGGTGAAAAAGTAGAAGCCCTAGAACCATTCTATCCAGACCGTTTAGCGTCCCGTATCCTCAACATGGGCGATGTACTCACCCTCGTTGAAAAGGCCCAGGAAGCCGTTGATCTGTCCGACGTCGAGGAAATGCAGGCCAAGTTACTCGAAGCCCGCTTTGACTTTGATGACTTTCTCAAACAGATGCGCCTGTTAAAAAATATGGGTTCCTTGGGCGGCATGCTGAAGCTCATCCCTGGCATGGGTAACAAAATTGATAAAAATATGCTCGAACAGGGGGAAGTGCAACTAAAGCGCGTGGAGACCATGATCAACTCCATGACCAAAGAGGAGCGCAAAAATCCGGATGTATTAGCCCAAACGCCCAAGCGTCGTACCCGTATTGCCAAGGGCTCTGGGTTATCAGAAAAAGATGTCTCAAAACTCATTGCTGACTTTACCCGGATGCGGAAAATGATGCAGCAAATGGGTCAAGGGGGAGGTTTACCCGGCATGGGAGGACTTGGTGATCTGTTCGGTGGGGGAATGCCTGGGATGGGCGGACGTCCCGGTCGTGGTGGCGCACCGAAGAAAAAGAAAAAGACGAAAAAGAAGAAAGGTTTTGCTGACCTCTAGGTTTTCGTTGCTACGATGAATGAAATGGTGCCAAATAAACGGAGATTCGTCCATGGCTAGTTTGTATGAAAAGTTAGGCGGCGCAGCGGCAGTTGATCTGGCGGTGGAGAAATTCTACGGTAAGGTTCTGGCCGATGAACGAGTTAATCGTTTTTTTGTCAATACTGACATGGCCAAACAGAAGCAACACCAAAAGGATTTTATGACCTATGCTTTTGGGGGCACGGATCGCTTTCCGGGTCGTTCGATGCGGGCTGCCCATCAAGATTTAGTTAAAAATGCGGGTCTAACGGATGTCCATTTCGATGCGATCGCCGAAAATTTAGTATTGACCCTCCAGGAATTAAATGTGTCCCAAGATTTAATCGATGAAGTCGTCACCATTGTAGGTTCAGTGCAGCATCGTAATGATGTTCTCAATCGCTAAAATTTAAAACTGTTTTAATCACTGACAGGGGAAAACTATTATGATGTAACCCTGTCTTTTTTATGAGTATGGTTAATCCTGAAAATTTAACACCACCATTAAAGTGGGCTGGCGGTAAACGTTGGCTTGTGCCAACCCTCAAACCAATTTGGGAGGATTATCAGGATTTTCAATTGATTGAGCCGTTCTGTGGTGGCTTGGCGATCGCCTTAGGTTTAGCCCCTCAAAAATCAACTTTAAACGATATCAACCCTCATCTTATTAATTTTTATAAGCAACTCAAAAAAGGACTCAAGATCAATATTTCCATGGCAAATGATGCCGATTTATATTATCAATACCGAGAGCAGTTCAATGAATTAATTCGTAATAAAAAACAAGAAGTAAGAAAGCTGCAGCTTTATTTTATTATCTCAATCGTACGGGATTTAATGGTCTATGTCGCTTTAATTCAAAAGGGGGATTCAATGTTCCTTTTGGCAAATATAAACGAATTAATTACATCAATGATTTTACTGCTTATAAAGCAGTTTTTGAAAATTGGCAATTTCAATGGGGAGATTTTGAACATCTTGAAGTTGATCAAAAAAGCTTTATTTATGCAGATCCGCCCTATGATGTGGAATTCCGCCAATACTCTGCAGGGGGCTTTACCTGGGAAGATCAGGAACGTTTAGCTGTCTGGTTGGCAACTAGAAATGTTCCAGTAATTGCTTCCAATCAAGCAACAGAAAGAATTTTAATTTTGTATAAAAAGTTGAATTTTAAAATTCAGACGCTGTCTGCTCCTCGGCGAATTTCATGCACAGGTGATCGTACTCCAGCAATAGAAATGTTAGCTTTGAAAAATTTTAAGTGAGGAATATTTATGTCCCGTGATACAAGCACTGGAAAAGTCTTTGAACAAATTGTATTACCCGCACTCGATCATGCAGGTTATCAGTATCAAACACAAGTTCATATCGGCAATAAACCAAATGGAAGTAGACAAATTGCAGACTTGGTAATTTATCAGGCAGAATATCAAATTCTCGTCTCTAAAAAATGGCAACAATCTGGAGGTACGGCGGAAGAAAAAATTCCATTTGAAGTAATCATGCTAGCCAGAGCTTGTCGAGAATTTAATTATCAAAAAGCTTACTTAGTTTTAGGTGGAACAGATCATGACTCGACATTAGGAACAAAAGGATGGACGTTGCGGAAATGGTATTTGTCTGGTGGACTAGATTCTTGGATTCGATACCATGAATTAGTAGAAATTATCAGCTCAGATTTATTTATTTCTAAGATTAACAGACGCAAAATTTAATGCTTTTTACCCGAAATTTAGAAGCAGATGTTTACTTCTAATAAATAGGTCAAATGAATGCGTTATACCCATGGATTTGATGCGATTTCTGGAACATCTCTAGGCACCCTGTAAATTGTGATACCAGTTTTCCGGCGAGAGGAACTTACCTTGAAGGTCTGTCAACTTTTTATGTCTTGGTAAGGGGAGTGAATTCATGGGGCGAAGAAATACAGCACTGTCTAATGTTGCCCAACAGCCAACACTCCAGGAATTTTTGCAGTTATGTACAACGGCGGATCTTCGCCAGGAACCCACCGCCCAAGCCTGGGCCTTTCAGTTACTCCGGGAAGGAACATTTCAAGAACGCTGGCGACTGGTTAAGGTTTTTGCAAAATTAGGCCCAACAGCGATCGCCCCTCTCCTGAGCATCGCTGAAGATCACACCGCTGAGACAGAATTACGGTGGTTTGCGATTCGTATTTTGGGACAATACCAAGATCCTGAGGCGATCGCCCGTCTGATCTTGCTCATTGACCATTGTTCAGAAGAATTCCTCCTCGAAGAAATCATGAGAACGTTGGTGCAGCTAGAAGGAAAGGCCGTGGATTATCTAGTGCCGCTGTTGGCCAAGCCAGAAAGTCGTAGCCTCGCCGTAAACGCCCTTTGTAAATTACGCTATCCGCAAATTATTGATCCCCTGCTGACGGTCATTGATGATCCAGATCCGCAAATCCGTTCCTTAGCCATTGAAACCCTCAGTCAATTTCGCCAACCGGAAATTTTTACCGCCCTGTTGTCTGCCCTCACAGATACGGCGGCCCCAGTGCGTCGGGAAGCAGTTAAGGGTTTGGGCTTTTGGGGCCAGTCCGTTGATCCGGTTTTGTTATGCGAAAAAGTCCAGCCGTTGCTCTACGATTTCAACCTGGAGGTTTGTGCCCAGGCCGGGTTTACCCTCAGTCGTTTCCCGATTCCCCAGGCTGCCGAGGCGATCGCCACCGTGCTGCAATCCCCCCATACGCCCAAACCCTTGCAATGTAACCTGATCCAAGCCCTCGGTTGGTTAGCCATCCCAGAAAGTTTAACCCGGCTCGAACCCTTGCTTTACCATGGGGCTGACGCAGTAGTTTTAGAAACCCTCAAGGCATTTGGTCGAATCACCGAACCGAACCTGCGGGGGCAGGGAACAATAATTTTGCTGCAGTTTTGGCAAAAGGTTTCCCAGCCCCAACCCCTGTCGATTCAACAAGCATTCATTTATGCCCTCGGCCAGCTCCAGGATCCCCGCGCCCAGGCTTTACTAACTGTCTTTAGCCAAAGCCCCGACAAACCGATTCAACTCCATGCGATCGCCGCCCTGAAAAAAATTGGCATCGCCGCAAGTTCCGAAGTTAGCTGATTTTTAGAAGCCAATCAGTTAAGCTAATTATTTCTTAATCTGAGAACATCCATTCCCCACCCACAGCAAGGCCCCATGAGTACCGAATTTCGTGAGCTACTGAAGAAAGTTGGCAGCGGTAAACACACCAGCAAAAGTTTGACCCGTGCCGAAGCGGCGATCGCCCTAGACATGATGCTCGATGGTACCGCGACTCCCGCCCAAATCGGGGCCTTCCTCATTTCCCAACGGATTAAACGGCCTACCGGGGTAGAACTAGCAGGGATGCTCGATGCCTATGACCGCCGCAGCCAAAAATTAGACCCCCTCCCCAACGGAGAAAAAGTATTTATCCTAGGGATTCCCTACGATGGCCGCACCAAAACAGCCCCCATTGCACCGATCACGGCTTTAATTTTGAAAACGGCTGGGGTGCCCGTGCTCATGCATGGTGGCGATCGCCTGCCGACGAAATATGGCCTCCCCCTCGGAGAAATTTGGCAAGCCCTGGGCCTCGATTTCCAAGCCCTCAGTTTTGCACAACTACAAAGCTACTTCCAGCGCACCCACTTTGCCTGCTGCTATACGCCGACGCTCCTGCCCGCTAGCCAAACCCTGATTTCCTACCGTGAAGAATTGGGCAAACGCCCGTCCCTGGCAACCCTCGAATTGGTCTGGTCACCCTCTGGCGATCGCCAAGCCCACACCATCGCGGGTTATGTACACCCCCCCACCGAAGCGATTATTCGCGATACTTTTACAGAACGGGGCAATCCTCCCTATACCCTGATCAAGGGCTTAGAAGGTAGTGGCGATCTACGGATTTCCCAGACCACCATTGTGGTCACCAATCAAACCGAATCCGCCGATGGATTTGTCTATCTCAAACCCAATCCCTATGACTACGGTTTAGGGGGTGAAGACATTCACCTAGAAAGCCCGGAGCAATACTATCAAGATCTCGCCGCGCTTCTCCAGGGACAGCCTTCACTGCTAACCGATTCTGCTGTGTGGAATGGGGGCTTTTATTTGTGGCATTGTGGGCAAGTCAAAGATCTCCAAAGTGGTTTAGATTTAGCCCAAACCTGGGTCAAAACCGGAAAATTACAAGCAACCCTCACGGCCCTCAAGGCTGATTTAGGGGCAAGAATCGCCTCCTGAAATTTCAACAATCACACCGATGATTGCCGTCTAATACTTTTATTGTTCACAATCTTAAAAATTTGTAAAAACAACATTTTCCGTCTAGACTAAAGGGAAGATACCGGAATAATACTTTTTCGTTAATAAAAGGACTGGGCTTGTTTTTTGTGGCGGCCCATCGTTATATATGTGAATGTGAGAAATTTCGCCTGGCGTTTTTCTCAACCATTGATACCAAAAGCCAGTCTTGTTTTTTGGTGCATTTAGTAAAGGGTAATGTGATCTTGTAATATTCGTTGACATTAGGGAGGCAGAGTCAGATGATGACAAACCATGCTGTACAACGGTTGGTGGAATTGGCCGAAGGCATTTACATCGAAACTGCGATCCCGAGGGAAAGTCATCCTGCGCTGCGATCTGGCTTTGCGGGTTATCCCAGTAATCCCCGTTGGAATGTCCGCAAATATCAGGCTTGGAAACAAGGCAAACAATGGCGACAAGCTTTAGATAATGGGCAACTGGTGGTTGAAGAGCAGCACCTAGTCCCCGTGGTACAACCGGAATGCCAAGCCCCACCTCCCCCCAAGAAAACAATGCTAGATTGGCGATCGCCCCTCAAAAAATTAACCTTTTCGTTGAACTAGGCTTTCGTGGATTGACGGGATGGGGTTACAGTAAAATCCTCACACTTTATCTGTCCTAAAATTCCCGTTGGCGATCGCCCTATGCATTGCGATTATTTGATCCAAATTTTAAATGCCCGCGTTTACGACGTAGCCCAAGAAACTCCCCTCGAAGTGGCCCCCAATCTTTCGCGCCGCCTGCACAACCATGTGCTATTGAAGCGGGAGGATATGCAGTCGGTCTTTTCTTTTAAGCTGCGGGGCGCGTACAACAAGATGGCGCACCTAACCCCAGAGCAATTGCAATGTGGCGTGATCGCTGCCTCCGCCGGAAACCATGCCCAGGGGGTGGCCCTCGCCGCGACAAAGTTGGGCACGAGGGCGGTGATTGTAATGCCTGTGGTGACGCCCCAGGTCAAGATCAATGCCGTTAAAGCCAGGGGTGGCGAGGTGATCCTGCATGGAAATGCCTACGATGATGCCTACGCCCACGCCCGCAAACTCTCGGAGGAACAGGGCTTAACGCTCATTCATCCCTTTGATGATCCCTATGTCATCGCTGGTCAGGGCACCATCGGCATGGAGATTTTACGCCAGTGCCAACAGCCCATCCACGCAATTTTTGTGGCGATCGGCGGCGGCGGATTAATTGCAGGCATTGCGGCCTATGTGAAGCGGGTGCGGCCTGAGATCAAAATTATCGGCGTCGAACCTGTGGATGCCGATGCTATGAAACAATCTCTTGAAACAGGGGAACGGGTGCAGTTATCCCAGGTGGGGTTGTTTGCCGATGGGGTGGCGGTGCGCTATGTCGGGGAAGAAACATTTCGCCTGTGCCAGGAATATGTCGATGAAATTATTCTGGTCTCCACCGATGATACCTGTGCGGCCATTAAAGATGTATTTGAGGACACCCGCTCTATTTTGGAGCCGGCTGGGGCATTGGCGATCGCCGGGATGAAAGCCTATGTGGAGCGGGAAGGCATTCAGGACGAAACCTTAGTGGCCGTTGCCTGTGGGGCCAATATGAACTTTGATCGCCTGCGGTTTGTGGCCGAGCGAGCCGAATTAGGGGAAGGGCGAGAAGCAATTTTTGCCGTGACAATCCCAGAACAACCGGGCAGTTTACGAAAGTTTTGCCGTTGCATGGGCGATCGCAATTTAACGGAATTCAACTATCGCATTGCCGATGAACAGGAAGCCCATATTTTTGTGGGGGTACAAATTGCTGACCGCAGTGAAATTAAGACCCTCGCCGAAACCTTCGAAGCGAATGGCTTTAAAACCCTCAATCTCACCGATGACGAACTGACGAAATTACACCTGCGTCACATGGTCGGTGGCCGCAGTCCCAAGGCAACCCATGAGTTGTTCTATCGCTTTGAGTTTCCTGAATATCCAGGGGCGTTGATGAAATTTGTCGATACCATGAGCCCCCATTGGAATATCAGTGGGTTCCACTATCGCAATAATGGTGCTGATTATGGACGGATTGCGATCGCCGTCCAGGTGCCCCCGGCAGAAATGGACGATTGGCAAACGTTCCTCGACCAACTCGGTTATCGTTACTGGGACGAAAATCAAAATCCCGCCTACAAGCTCTTTTTGGGCTAAGGTTTTGTCCTACTCCCACACCACGGCGGCCCGCTCTTGAACCACACGTTGGTAAACCTGCTCCGTGGCGATCGCCAATTTTGCCCAATTAAAACGTCGGGGCAGATCCGCGTAGGCATTTTCTACGAGGATTTTGGCATATTCCGGGTGTTGTAAGACCTCCAAAATTCCCCAGGCGAGGGAACTGGCCACATTCGCGTAGGTGACAATGCCCGTTTCACCATGGGTGACCACCTCCGGTAAGCCTCCCGTATTGGACACCACCACCGGGACTTTCGCCGCAAAACTTTCGAGGGCAACAATCCCAAACGGCTCATATAAACTAGGGAACACGGCACAATCGGCGATGGTTTGGAACTTATCTAAATCCTCGTCGGACATAAATCCCGTGAAATTACACTGTTCCCAAATGCCCAAATTCCAAGCCTGTTCCTTCAGGCGATCGCCATTGCCCCCCCCAATAATCACAAACCGGACTTTCCCCCGCATCACCTCCAGAATCCGAGGCGCCGCACTCAGGAGCACATTAATTCCTTTTTCGTAGGTTAAACGTCCCACATAATAGACAATTCGATGGTCATCGGGGGCAAACTGACGACGAAAAGACTGACGGTCAAAACTAACCGCATGTTGTTTTTTTCTGGCCGAATCCCATTAAAAATCACATCCATTTTCGGCCAGGGGGTTTGCAAGGCCCGCTCCAGCTCATGGCGCATGTATTGACTACAAACGATCACCCGCCAGGCCTCGTGGGACAGCATTTTTTCCTTACGGGCGATGTAGCGGTGGGTGTCGGTGTGAATGCCATTGTGACGACCATATTCCGTGGCGTGAATGGTGGCCAATAGGGGAATTTTAAACTGGTGTTTGAGGGCGATCGCCGCATCAGCGACTAACCAATCATGGCTATGGATCAATGCACAGGAGCCTGTTTTTTCTAAAAAAGCAGTACCATAGGCCAGCATTTCCCGGTTCATTGCCCCCACCCACTGGAAAAAATCAGGGTGATCCGGCACAACAACCCGATGCACATGGATGCCCTCGACAATTTCATAGGCTGGCGCTAACCCTGTGGCCAAGGTCAACATATGCACTTCATGGCCCAGGCGGACAATTTCTGGATACAGTTCCCCCACATGGCGAGCAATTCCACCCACAACCCGGGGGGGAAACTCCCAACTGAGTACTAAGATGCGCATTATTCCATCTCCCTCACCGCTTGCAAAAATACCCTTTCTTTCCCCATTCATTTAATCCCTTAAAGAAATTTCACAGCTCGCCGAGTGGGTCTGAACAAACGCTCTTTTTTCCTTTACAATAGAGGTGGGCAAAAACTTTTGCGATAAAGAATGAAAGTTTTTGTTCACTCCTCACACCATACTTCGTCCGAATCGCCATAGTATTCGGGCGTTTTTTTTGTCAGTAATTTAACCAGATTGTTGCGCTCAAAGTTGCCGACTCTCCCTGGGATCAATCACATTTCTTGGTAGGGTTTGCTGCTGTCATATTCCCCTAAGCGATGGAGCATAGAAAAAGCTCGCTATATCCTAGCATTGGTTTTCCTTCAGTTTTCAAGAAAGCATCAAACGCAAAATTTTCTATCATTTTGCCTAAAGTTCCAGATGGGTCGGAGCCTTTATGCTAGAATCCCTAGGTATCCTTAGAAAAATCTTGTATAAATTAGGAATTTAGAGGCATGTCAAAAACTGCCGCAGTCACAGACGCAACCTTTCAAGAAGAAGTCCTCGAAAGTGACGTCCCTGTACTCGTCGACTTCTGGGCTCCTTGGTGTGGTCCCTGTCGTATGGTTGCTCCCGTCGTGGAGGAGATCGCCGAACAATACCAAGATCAAATCAAGGTGTTTAAGCTCAATACTGACGAAAACCCTGGTGTCGCCAGCGAATATGGTATTCGGAGCATCCCGACCTTGATGATTTTCAAAGGGGGCAAAAAGGTCAGCATGGTAGTCGGTGCTGTGCCCAAAACAACCCTCGCTGCTGCGATTGATAAAGAACTTTAAAAAAATTCTCTTAAGAACTTCAACGCACTCCTAGACAGCAACGGCATCATTTAACATCCGGCTTTTGCACTCAGCCCTAGTGTATTCCTAGGGTTTTTTAGTGTCTGGCTGGGTGGCGATCGCCTTGAGTTTTTGATAGGCATCGGAATTTGCTAACTCCGGTGGTGGCGAAAAGGTGGCAATGCCGAAACTTGGGGACGGTAGTGCTGAAACGATAGAGGCTTTGGGGCGAGATTGTGCAGGCGGAGTGGGGGCGACTTTGGTCGGCAGTTCGGCACAGATCAGGCTTTCAAATTCTCGATTGAACTGGACTTGGGGTTTTTCCCAGCGCTGCCAAACCCGCAGGATTGCCGTGACTGAAATTTTTTTATAGCGCCCCCGATATAGGGCTTCGAGGACAGCTAGACGAACCCAGGCGACGGGACTATGGGCACACCATTGCTCAATGGTGGCTGCAGCGGTCTGACCATTGAGTTCAAAGCCATAATATTCTAAGAGGGCAATCGTTTCGGCGATCGCCTGCTGTTCTGGGATGCTCTCCCCCATAGCAACTGTTCTCCTCTTGGTGACTGGTTTCTATCATCCCCTAAAGGTGAGGTTCACAACAATCTAAAGGTGAACATTTTGCCGTCAAATTTCTGAGCGGTTAACACGGTTACGCACTTTAGCAATGGTTTGGGGCAGTACCCCGACCAACTCAGCAAAGACATCATCGGACAGTTGGGCGGCTGTGTCGAGGTCAAACCAATTTTCAAACTGATTTAAAATAATTTGGGCCCGCTGTTCTGGTACGGGTTTGTCGGTGATCTGCTTCAGGAGTCGGACCCACTGCCGCCGAATGAGGTAGGCTTTTTCCCGCTCAGTACCGGGCGCTGGCACCAACAGAGACAGGGCACCCACGGGAATTACCGATTCTACATCTTGATCAAAAACGCCACCAATGATCGCCCCTGGGCCAGCAAAATCGCCGTGGTAGGCTTTGCGTAAAATCAGTCCATTTTTACGGCGGGGGTTCACCATCAAAAGTTCTCCCTGCTTCAATTGGGCCAAAATTTCAAGATGGTCTATGGGAGAATTTGTCGTTGAGGGGGGAGTAGAGCCCATGGCAAAGGATAAAGAACGGTGGCGATCGCCACATCAGCGGCGGTGAACTAAGAAACAAAAAGACTTAGGGAGATAAACTCTTTTGGACAAAGAGACGGCGCGGCCGACGCAGGAGCCAAGCACTTAGGGGACGTTCTGCATATTTAATATCATACCCACAACTGAGATAGAGTTGTTTGGCAGCTTCATTATTTTCCAAGACATGGAGGGCCACACTGCCATAGTGCCAGTAACGCACTTGGGTTTCACAACGGGCCAAAAGTTTTCGGGCAATGCCCAAGCGACGGTATTGGGGATTTACCGCCAAATTAGAAATATAGGGGGCTTTGGCGGGGGCGATCGCCAGCGCATTTAAATAACGTACAGAGATCTCCACTGTGCCGACAATTTCCTGGGCTGTCGCCGTTTGCATTGCTGCCACAAAACAAGCGTGGTGCTCTTTGGTCTGTTTGAGACGATGGTGTAAATCTTCATAGACCCCCAGGCGCAGGAGAGGCGTCAGCCAGCCCCAAGTGCCTTGGTAGTGATGGAAACTATGGGTCAAGACCGTTGCCAGGGCGCGGGCATCCTCCAGAGTAGCAGGCCGAATACTCAGGGTACTCTGGCTGAGGGCCACATCGACTGAGGATAGTTGCGGGATATTCCAAACAGAAGAAAGACGAGGATTCACCAAGCCTCCGGAAACAAGGGTAAAATTTTTCTAGAAAAACTTGAAACCACAAACCATTGTGCCAATTTTATGAATGGCTTGTCGAGGGATAGATTTTGCCAATCATCTGTAAGGCTCTAAATTTGTGGGCCACCATTCTGATCATGATGTCCACCGACAATCGGTAAACAAGTCTTAAATGAAGGGCGTTTGAGTAACGGAAGGCAAGCCGATGCCATCTTCAATGCACGTTTGAAAGCGGCACTGCATATTGTGAGGAAATCTTCACCATGGGACGAAAATCTAAACTAAAAAAACAGCGTAAAGCGATCGCCCAAAATCCATCCGCTGCAACCTCATCATCATCCAAAGGGGATATCGAGACCCTGAATCAGCTTGGCTACGGCGAACATAATCGACTGCGATCGCCAGAAATTCCCGCCGATCGACCAGAACCCCAGTTATAAAACAAAGCTGCAATAAAAATCCCCCCTCGCCTGGAGCTTATCTTGTAGGGTTTTTCTCCAAGCCTTGATACACAAGAGTTTCACAAAAAGCACTTTTTTGTACAAAATGCCTGAAACGTTGTTATATCAAGATAGTGTTTTAAAAGTCATACAAGATAAGCGCCTGGAGGAGGGGGCAATTTATCACTCAACTACGGAATTAGGCGCGGTTCGCCTCATTAATTTCAGCCAAAATCTTGTCTGCTCCCTGGGCGATCGCCTTTTGGGCTAATTCAATGCCCAATTTCTCCGCATCGGCGCGGCTACCACTGACTTCATCGCGGATGAGGGTTTGGCCATCAAGGCTCGCAACCATCCCCACTAAGGTTAGGTGATCGCCTTCAATGGTTGTGTTGACCCCAATCGGTACTTGGCAGCCCCCCTCCAACTGACGCAGGAAAGAGCGTTCTGCATAACAGCGATCGCGGCTCTCAGCATGTTCGAGTACAGGCCGCAACAGACCCAAAATCTCCTCATCCCCATCCCGGCATTCGATACCCAAGGCCCCTTGGCCCACGGCATGGAGGGAAATATCACTAGAAATAATCTGGTGGATGCGATCGCCAAAATCAAGCCGTTGCAGACCCGCCGCCGCCAAAATAATCGCGTCATACTCGCCCCGGTCTAACTTCGCTAGGCGCGTATTCACATTGCCGCGAATATCTTTAAATTCCAAATGGGGGAAGTGGTGCCGTAGTTGGGCCAGACGCCGTAGCGAAGAAGTGCCAATCACCGAACCGCTTGGGAGGGTTTCTAGCTTTTGATCCCGATGCTTTTCGTTAACCACCAGGGCATCCGCCGGGTCAACCCGTTCCGTGACACAGCCGAGCATCAACCCCTCAGGCAAATTCGTGGGCAAATCCTTCAGGGAATGCACCGCAAAATCTGTCTCTCCCTTGAGCATGCCGTCTTCGAGTTCTTGGGTAAATAGCCCCTTATCGCCAATTTTCGAGAGGGCCACATCCAGCACCTTATCCCCTTGGGTTTCCATGGTTTGGACTTCAAAGGTGATCTCTGGGTAAGCCTTTTGGAGCTCATCCCGTACCCAATAGGTTTGGACTAAAGCAAGTTGGCTTTTGCGGGAGCCAATCCGCACAGTGCGTTTCGAAGGGGTCTCAGCGGTCATATCAATTCGGATTTATAAAAATGATCTTAAAATTTTGACTCAAACTAGGGTATCGCGTTGTCCGTCCCTAATCGCAGAATTTTTTCTGAGAACAGCCGGAAATGTTACAACTGTTCACGAAATCCCCAAAAATCAGAGTCCCAATCCTAGGGCACGAGGCGGACAAATTTCTTTTTCCCCACCCGGAGTACCTTATCTACTAATTGCTCCGGCTTCTCAAAGGCGAGATTCATGTCCGTGATCCGCTCATCATCGAGGCGAACTGCTCCCCCTTTAATTTGGCGACGACCATCCCCACCGCTGGAACACAGGCCAGAGGCCCCCAAAATATAAAACAGAGGCGAGGGGAATTCCACTGCGCCCAGGGAAAATTCGGGAATATTGGCGGCGGCGACATCCTGTACAGCTTTCTCCGCATCTACCGCCGCTTCAGCCCCATGGAACTGAGTAACAATGTCCCGGGCCAGGAGTTTTTGTTGGTCACGGGGGTTTACCGGCAAAGTTTGCAGGTCTTGTTTAGTGAGCAGTTCAAAATAGTCCTTCAGCAAGCTATCGGGGGTATTTTGCAACTTTTGGTACATGGTGTGGTGATTGTCCTTGAGGCCCACATAGTTATTGAGACTTTTGGACATTTTTTCTTTGCCATCGGTACCGATCAAAATGGGCAGCAATAGGCCGAATTGGGGCTTTTTCCCAAAGTGTCTTTGCAGATCCCGCCCCACGGCAATATTAAATTTTTGGTCAGTGCCACCAAGTTCTACATCTGCGTCCACCGCCACCGAGTCATAGCCCTGCATCAGAGGATAGAGAAATTCATGGATGTAAATTGGGTTTTCGCTTTGGTAACGTTTGGCAAAGCCTTCTTTAGCTAGCATTTGCTGCACCGTCATTGTCGCCAGCAGTGCTTGGATCTTGGCTAAATCTAAATCCTTAAGCCATTCGGAGTTATAGCGAATTTCGAGGCGGCCTGGGGTCTCAAAATCGAGGATTGGTCGCAGTTGCTCTAGGTAGGTTTCGGCATTTTGTTGCACGTCGGCGGCACTGAGCTGTTTGCGTACTTCTGATTTGCCGGTGGGGTCGCCAATCTGGGCGGTAAAATCGCCAATAATCACCACTGCGGTGTGGCCCGCATCTTGAAAGGCACGCAGTTTACGGAACGGAATACTATGGCCGAGGTGGAGATCTGAGCCCGTCGGATCAATGCCTAATTTGACCCTCAAGGGGCGATCGCCTGTCTGGAGAACCTGGGCTAAATTTTCTTCAGGATTATCCGGAAAAATTTCGCTGGTGCCACGGGTTAGCCACTCAAGATTCGCAGACATATTCACAGGGGATTTTGTTAACTCAATTGTGGAAATTTAAACCTGCCTATTGTGCCATATTCTGCTGAGATTATTGAATGCAGCGAAGCGATAAGCTGCCTATTCTGGGGTTGCGGTTGTGGCTTCAGGATTTTCGGCCTTTTCCTTCAATTCAAAATAAGCAGCCATCACATCCCGCACCATCGGCCCAGCCACAGAACCACCACCACCGCCGGAGTGTTCCGCAAAGGCGACGACAACGATCTCTGCCTCGTCATAGGGAGCGAAGGCACCGAACCAAGCATGGTTTTCCCGGGGTGGTGCCTCGGCGGTACCACTTTTACCCGCTGCCGTCGGAATCCCAGGAATATTGAGCACTGTACCCGTACCGTTAGTGACCACGGCCCGCAAGCCTTGGCGAATGGCTTCTAGGGTACTGGGGGCCATGTTGAGGGACGTTTTCACCGGAGTATCAGTTTGGACGAGGTGGGGTTGCACTAAATAGCCGCCATTCGCTGTCACCGCAAACATCTGGGCCACCTGTAGGGGGGTCGCCAACGTTAAGCCTTGACCGATGGACATATTTACGGTGTCTCCCACATTCCAAGGGCGATCGAGGCGCTCTTGGGTCCAATCATCATCCGGAATTAGCCCGCTAGTTTCTTCGTTGAGTTCAATGCCAGTGGGTGAACCAAAGCCAAAGCGGCGCGACCAATCAATCAGGGTTTCACCGCCAACACCCCGCCCCACCTGGCCAAAAAAGGTGTTACTACTCCAGGCCATCGCTTTCACGTAGCCGGCGGCCCCAAAACCAGCCCGGTTCCACTCATAGAAACGAACCCCAGCAGCGGCGAGGTAAGGACTGGTGCTCAACACTGTGTTGGCTGGATATTTGCCGGATTCCATCCCGGCGGCGGCGGTCACAACTTTAAAAGTCGATGCTGGCGGAAACCCACGAATGGCACGGTTAATAAAGGGATCGCCCTGGGCAGTGACGGCGGCCCATTTTTCGGGGGAAATGCGATCAGAAAAAATATTCGGATCAAAGTTGGGGTAACTCGCCATCGCCAAGACATCGCCATTGCGCGGATCGAGAGCGACGATCGCCCCTTTGCGTCGTCCCAAAACCCTCTGGGCAACCTTTTGAAGTTCAGCGTCTAGGGTAAGACGCAGATCTTCCCCGGCCTGGGCTGGTTTTTCTCCCAGGATTTTCACAAATCGGCCATCGCGGTCCACTTGAATTTCTTGGCCGCCCCATTCCCCACGCAGACGGGATTCTAGGGACGCTTCTAGACCTAATTTACCGATGTAATCCTGGAGGCGATAGCCTTCTGCTTGGCGGGTCTCAAATTCTTCGGGGGTTAATTCTCTCGTATAACCGAGGACATGGGAGGCCGTATCACCTTCGGGATAATAACGCACCGGTTCGATGATCACCTCTACTCCGGCAAGGGTCTGGTGATGTTCTTCGATGGCGGTGACTTGGGCAAGGGTCAAATTGCGGGCGATCGCCAAGGGTTCAGTGGCGTAGATATCTTGGGATTCTAGGCGCTTTTCGATTTCGCTGGGGGCAATACCCACTAACTGAGAGAGCAATTGTTTCGTTTTTGGCCAATCGGGTCTCGTACGAGCTACGGGCCATACATAGACGGCGTGGGCGAGTTTTGTCGTCGCCAGCACCTTGCCATGACGGTCAAACATATTGCCCCGGATCGGTGGTTTGGGGGCAATGCGGACGCTATTATTTCGGGCCGTTTGCCGTAGCTCATCTCCCTTGACGAGTTGCAAAAAAGCCAAGCGCGAACCAATGCCGCCCAGGAGGGCCAAGCTAACGGCAAACATAATTCCCCAGGGACGAACCCCCCGGCCAACGGTGCGACCCGATTCTTTGCGCGAGGCTTTTGCAAGGGGAGAAATAAGGGTCATGGGTGCCTAGGAAAAAAGAAAAATTGATTCTAATTTTAACGCGCTCATTTGGCTTTTTAGGTCAAGACAAAACTGAGCAGGACTAAGCCAAGGTTAATCAAATAAAAAACGCCGACAATCTGGGTTTCGGGCCAACCACTGAGTTCTAGGTGGTGGTGAATGGGAGCCATTTTGAGCAATCGTTTTCCTTGACCTGTTTCATCTTTGGTGGCTTTGTAATAACTAACCTGGGCAATGACAGAAACGGCCTCAATGCAAAAAATGCCACTGATAATTAGCAATCCCCAAATGTTGCCGCTCAGAATGCCCGCTGCGGCCAAGCCACCCCCCAAGGCGAGGGAACCCGTATCTCCCATGAAAACTTTTGCGGGGTTACGGTTGTGGTAAATGAAGCCCAGACAAGCTCCACTTAGACAAGCGCAGAGTAAGCTCAGGCCAGGATGTTCAGGCAACGCGAGGGCACCAACACCCAGGAAGGCGATCGCCCCTGTGCCCCCTGCCAAACCATCAACACCATCGGTGAGGTTCGTGGCATTACTTTCGGCGACCATGGCAAAGCCAGCCAAGGCCCAAAAGAAAACACCGAGGGGTAAACTCAGTCCCGCAAAAAAGGTAATTGTCGTCAGTTCTGGAGCAGTGAGGGCAAGCCAAATACAAAACACCACGGCGATCACAATTTGCAGGATCAGTTTCATCCGGGGGGAAATGCCTTTATTGGACTTGAGACGCAGCACTTGCCAATCGTCCACCCAACCGATGACACCATAGGCGAGGGTCACGAGGGCCACGGTGATCGCCTCTGGATCGAACCCCGCAAAGATCACCCCAGCAATTAGACCAACGGGCAAGAAAATGAGGCCACCCATGGTGGGAGTTCCTGCTTTTTTGAGGTGAGCCTGGGGGCCTTCTTCGCGAATAATTTGACCCGTTTTCAGCCGCCGTAATAGGGGCACGATCCACACCCCAAAGATCCCAGCCACAATCGCCGAGACCAAAACCGGAATCCACAGGGGCAAAATATTGCTAGGGTTCAGTTGGGGCTGATGGCTAATCAACACAGCGAGGCCCACGAGCAGGGCGCTCAAGAGACCTAGCAGTTGGGTGCCAGAGGGTTTCTGAAAAAAGAGAGGCAGTGACGATTTGCTTTCCACGGGGTTATTTGGCGTTGATCAAACTCCCCAAAAAGATAGCATCTCCCTGGCTCTATCTCGCTCTACTTAGGGGACTTTGTTTTGGTCGAGGAGTATGCCACAGTGAAAATTTCATCTAACTGTTATGGGGGCTAATCAAACCATGGCGATCGCCACAGAAAAAATTACCGTCGGCAACCTCACTTGGTTCTACCGCGAGACCGAAAAACAAGACAATGGCCGCCTGCCGATCCTCTTTCTCCATGGACTGCCCGCCCACAGTTACGGTTGGCGCGGTGTGCTGGAACGTTTAGGGGCGGCAAATTTTCACTGTATTGCCCCGGATTGGCCCGGATCTGGTTTTTCGAGCTATCCCAGCAGTCGGGAGTTTTCCTACCGAGCCGAGGCGTTTCAGGGGGCATTAAAGGATTTTCTCGCCGCTTTAAAAATTGAGCGTTGCCACATTGTCACCCAGGGATTTCTCGGCCATGTGGGGGTTTTATTTGCCCTCAACGAACCGGAACTGTGCGATCGCCTGGTGATTCTCAATAGTCCGATCCTGCCGGGGAGTAAACTGCCCTGGGTGATGCAGCAGTGGGGCTTGCCCCTTGCTGGGGAGATGCTCACTCAGGATCCGCTGCTGGTAGACCGCACCCTCGAAAAAGGCAGTGGCTTCGTGATTGGTGATAGCGACCTCGCCACCTACCGCAAACCCTACAAAACCAGTTCTGCCGTGGGTCGTGCCCTGATGACGACGGTGCGTCGCTTTGAGTTAGCCAAAGTTTTGCCAGACTTGGGCGATCGCCTCAAAAATCGGCCTGCGCCGACCTTGTTTCTTTGGGGGACTCAGGATCCTTGGTTAGACAATGGCCAGATCGAAAACTGGGTCAAAACAGAAACCGCCCACCGTTGGGAAGCCTTGCCCGAAGCGAAACATTATCCCCAGGAGCATTTTCCGGAGGCGATCGCCCCTGTATTGAGTGAATTTCTTGCTTAGAAAACTAGGGGAGCCATAAAAAAATATGAATGGCACCAGCAGAAAACCTAATCTCAGTCCTATCAGAATTCTTCGCAGTACTCCGCCTATACCCGAAGGGTTAGGGGGTGGTGTAGCGAAGCGCGACCGGAGGGAGCAAGTCAGTCAATCTCAGGTTGTTGCTGAATGTATTGCTTGAGGACAGAAATAGGGGCGCCCCTACAAGAAATGAGGCAGTACGAGCGACTCCAAAAAATAGGCTTGCCGTGATAAACCGCATTTAAATGATCGCCAAATTCCTTTCGGAGTAATCGACTCGAAACGGTTTTGAGATTATTAACCAGCTTGGAAGGCTGAACTTTGGGATTGACGGAAATCAATAAGTGAACATGGTCAGCTTCCCCATTGAACTCAAGTAAGTCTCCCTCCCATTTGCTGAGGGTGGCAGAGAATATCTCTTGCATTCTGTCCAGCATCGGGCGGGTAATACATTTGCGACGATATTTAGTGCAAGCGACCAAATAAAATTGAATGTTATAAGAACAGTGATAAAGACGTTTTAAGGGGGGTGACACTTTAGGCGACTAAGCTAAAATATAACTATGCTAACACTGACCCATGAGTACAAGCTAAAGCCAACCAAGCAACAGATTGAGACCATAGAAAATAGTCTCAATGTTTGTCGCAAGATATGGAATTACGCCCTGCGCGAGCGCAAAGATTGGAGCGCTTCAAGAAAGTGCCCTGTCAATGCTTGCCCGCTGCATAGCGAGTACATCATGGCAGCGGATGCCCCTTACCCGAATTATTTCTTTCAAGCTAAATCCCTCACTAAAGCAAAGAAATCTAGCCCAGAACTCAAATCTGTCAATGCCCAAGCCCTTCAACAGGTACTCAAAACTCTAGAGAAGGCGTTCAAAGACAGAAAAGAGCGGGGTTTTGGGTTCCCACGGTTTAAAAAACCAGGGCAAATGCATTCATTCATGTTCCCTCAGCTAGGGAAGAATCTTTTGGGGGATGGGTGGGTCAAGCTACCAAGTATTGGCAAGATTGGCATTCGACAATCGCGAGACTACCCAGAAGGCTTTCAAGTAAAGCAAGCAAGGGTGGTCAAGCGTGCATCGGGTTATTATGTGATGCTCTGTTTTACGTCAGAGATAAACGTTCCCGATGCGCCACTGGCAGGGGCAGTAGTTGGCGTAGATGTTGGGCTGGAATATTTCTTGTCGGCCTCTGATGGGCTGCAAGTTGAGAGGCCTAGGTTTTTTGTTGAGTTGCAACGCGAGCTGAAATTGCTGCAACGACGACTCAGAAAAAAAGTAAAAGGGTCTAGCAACTGGAAGAAACTCCAGTGCAAAATAGCAAAGCTGCATGAGCACATCAAGAATATCCGCAAGGATTTTCACTTTAAGGTGGCTCATCACTTATGTGATAGGGGGGATGTGATTGCAGTGGAAGCCTTGAATCTCAAAGGGTTGTCCCGTGGGATGCTAGGAAAACACATGCTTGATGCTGGCCATGGCCAATTCCTCAATGTAATTTTGCCCTGGGTCTGCTGGAAACGAGGCAAAGGGTACCTCAAAGTAGATGCCCGTGGAACCTCTCAGGAATGCCCTGATTGTGGCCATGTTCACCAAAAAGCACTGTCAGACCGTCAGCATAATTGTGTCAGTTGTGGGGCATTAATGCCACGGGATATCGCCAGTGCGATTGTAATTAAACAAAGAGCGGTGGGGCGCACCGTTCAAGAAAAAGCTTGTGGAGACGGTCTGTCGGGGGCAAGGTTCGCTTTGTCTAGGCAAGAGTCTGTGAATCAAGAATCTCCATCCATACCCGTAAGGTTGGTTGAATGAGCGTCAATTGTGAGATGATGTTGGCAATTGAAAACCTGATAACGTCATTAAGCTTTAATACATAACCATGATGCTACGTTTGCGGTCAGTTTTGTCCTTGCTGTTAGTGGTCATCACCACTTTTCTCGTCAGTTGCTCTAGCCCTGCGGTCAAAGTACCTGATACCTACACCCCCGACCGGATTTCCCAAATCCAAACCTATATGGTGCCTGTTAGCGAAGCCCGCGAAGGCATGGAGACCCTTGGGGAATTTGTTCAAGCCGATAACTGGGTAGATACACGCACCTATATTCACGGGCCTTTCGGGTTCCTACGTCGTGATCTGACCTATCTTGCGAATACCCTGCTGCCGAATGACCAAAAAGCAGCTAAGGATCTCATCGATGAAATCTTTGCTCATTTAGAACGTCTAGATGTTGCGGCCCAAGCCCGGAACGCAACTGCGACCACAACGGAATATAGAAATGCCCTTGCGGATTTTGATGCTTTCTTACAGTTGATCCCAGGTGATGCTGAAGCAAGCTAATTAAAATTTATTCGGTTTTAGAAAAATTCCTTGTAAAAGTGATGAGGCGGTCAGGCGATCGCCTTTTTTTATTACCTACTTTTTTCCAATATATTAACCTGTTGTCTCACAAGAACTGGCGGAAACTGTGCCTGAAATATCACCAACATAAATCCCTTTACGAATCACGCCAATCCCATTGGAAATAATTAAACAACGTTGGTATTGAGACTGGGTATCCGCAAGGACAATAGTGCGTAGAGGACTGGTGTTACCTCGGTAATTAAAGTTAATCGCTTGGTTACTGGCATTGTTATATTTGATCACAACATTTTCAAGCACCACATCCTCCGTTACCCGACAGTCAGAGGACACTTTTGCATTTTCACTATTGTTAGTGGGCAAAATTACCCGACAAGTGCGACTTTGGCGAATCGCTTCCTGTTGCGTACGTTGTAACAAACCCTGTAAAGCCGTAAAGTCTTGTCTTGCGCCTGCCCGTGCCAAAAAGCCGAGTAGTGATGGTGTTGCGATTCCTGCCAAAATGCCGACTAATAGCAAAACTCCCAACATTTCAAAGAGAGTGAATCCTTTGTCTTGGGAGTTTTTAAAGGGTGCTTTGAACTCAGAAAATAATAGTGACATGACGCACAGTCTAAGTAGATCTAACTACAATTTCCATCATATCAATTATTGGGGATTGGGATTATTATAGGTACCTCCAGCTTGCACACAGACTCGGCCACTCATGTCGCTGGTAAGACCACTCTGTTTTGCTCGGATCCCAAAACAGAACAATGCATCTTTATTTCCTGAGACTAAAGCATTTTCAGAAAAACTTGACGCAGCAATATTTTGACGTTGTGGAGTTCCTGGTAGTGAACAGGTACTCCCTGTGCAATAAAAAAGGTCAAACAGTGAACCACCTTCAGGTGCAAACCACGCAATGGAAACATTGAGAGGGGTAACATTGTTACCATTAGCTTTAGATATTGAGACTGAGTTAATCGTTGGTTGAGACAAACCTCGTTGATCACTACAAACTTGATCGCTTGCAGGACTAATCACCGAACCCTTCGTCGCTTTAACAGCAAAACACCATTGGTTGCCGACACCTGGATCACTACTCGGTGTAAACGAACGATTGGTGGTATTCGTTGTACTTCCTGATAATGAGTCACAATTTAACCCTTGTTGGCAACTAAATACCCGATAACTAGTTGCTCCTGTAACGGCTGGCCAGTTAATCGTTGGCCTAATATCAGAAGGGGTATTTGTCAGGCTAATGACAGGTGCCGCCAAACTCGTTTCGAGGGTTGTACAAGTTTGACGACTGGTTGTTTGGGTACCGTCAGTCACGTCAATGGCATAACAGATGTTAGTTCCTTCAGCAATGCCAGAAACACTATCAGTGAAACTACCGCTGCCCGTATTTTGTGTCGTTCTAGTAGATCTCGCCGTGGTGGGTGTACAGTTTTCTCCAGTACAACGTTTCAGAGAAAGGTTATAGGTCGGTGATGCCGTACTGCCCCCTGTAATCGAACTCCAAGCAATATTTGCTTCCGAAGCATCTGGATCAATGGTGACAACAAGGCCGCTCAGTAGCAGGGGATCAATTTTAGTTTCACATACTGTTTCTGTTTGGGCTGTTGTGCCGTCTGCATCACTGACTTGAACTGCGTAACAAACGTTTCGGCCTCTAGCAATGCCACTGACACTATCTGCGTGTACCGAAGTAACATCAGAGGTCAGCAAACTGGGCGTACAGCTACTATTGGTTGTATCGCACCGATAGAGATTGTAGGTATAGTCTGGGGTGCCACCTGTTGCATTGGGCCAGGTAATGTCCATCTCTGCACTACTAACATCAAGGGTTACTGTTAGAGAATCTGGCGCAGTAAGGGGAGCATCTTTAACTAGACATTCTGTTGCGCCAATGCTGGTGGCAGCGCTACTGTCTGTTACTTGCACGGCATAGCAAATTTTACTACCACTGGTAACCGCTGCAATATTATCTCCAGAGAAACTTTTATCTTGGGTCGCTAAATTGAGAGGTGTGGTCGGAGTACAGTCTGGAAGATTAATAATACCAAGTATAGACGGGCTGACACAGCGCAATAGATCGTAAGTATAGGGATAGTCGCCACCAGAGGCGCTTAACCAAGTTAGATCGACGGTGTTATCAGCTTGTTCCGTAATTGTTTTGATTGGTGGTGCAGAGAGGGCTTGTCCCTTGATGATACATTTCGGGTCACTCTGGGCTTCGCCACCTGCTTGATCTTTGACAACGACGGCATAGCAAATTTTTTGACCATCGCTGATCCCTGTTAGTGGATCGGGGAAGTAGGAGGTATCGGCAATTTCTGGATCGCGCACCAATGTTGTGGGGTCACAATCATCTGCATTCCCTGCAACATCGCAACGCTTCAGACCATAGAGGTAGCCGGGATCACCGCCAGAAGCAGCTTGCCATTCAAGGCCCACTTCTCCTTGGGATTCCCAAATATCTTCAATTTGCGGCGGGATCAGTTCATCAACAATTTCAACACAAACAGGATTACTCGTGCCAATATCTCCTTCTGCATCCGTGACTTTGACAGCATAACAAACGGTATTTCCCTGGGATAAGCTGGAAATATTATCGGTGTAGGTTGTGGTTGTTAAGCTACTCGCAACAGTATCGGAAGTGGCAATATCAATGGCGCAGGTGTCTGGCCCTTCGCTACAACGATAAAGGGTATAGGAATAGGGTTGTGTCCCTCCGAGGGCTTCACTCCAGTTAACGGTTGCGGTCGTCAAATCACTACTTAAGGTCACTGAAGTAATGGAAGGATTTTTCAGAAAGCCTCCTTCTGGACTGAGACTCCGGGCAAAAGCAGCACTATTAACACTCAAAACTTCAGATGTATTATTGCTACCATCAAAGTCATTCACTTCACCGTAGAGTGCTAGATCGACTTTAAAAACATCATTGCCCGTTGCGGATGTACCTACTTCTAAGCACGCTCGGAAACCAGCATTGCCAATCGCAGTTCCAGAGGCGCAATCAATGGTAAGACTCGTGTTTTCAGAAATAGCATCAACGAGAACTGTCCAGTTACTAGGGTCATCACCTGTTCTATAATCTCGTCGCCGCAGCACCATCGGCCCGACCCAAGGGGAATTCGCATCTTTTTCTGCGATCGAATATTCAATGGTTCGCGAACTAGCATTATCCCCTGTAGTTGGAAAATATTTTAAAACCAGAGTGTCATCTTCATTATCAGTTGTTCCAACAGAAAGAACACGCGATCGCCGGACGTCTTCTGTGATGTAATCAATGGCGCGGTTAAGTTGAGAACGGCGCTGGGTCCGGGCTTCGGTGCGATTGCTGGCATTGAGGGTGGCGACCATGGCAGTGCCAAGACCGGCAGCCACGATCCCACTCAGGGTGATCGCCAGGAGCACTTCTGTAACAGTAAAGCCTCGGCTACCTTGTGAGGTCGATCGTCTATTGAGCAAATTAAAATAATATTTTAGGAGCCAACGTCTCATCGTTTTGCAGGCCTCAAACCGGTAGCAAGATAAAATGCCATAATCACACCTCAATGATACCCAAAAAAGCTATTGCAAAACACATTTAGCTGAGTCTGTTGAACTGTCTCCAGATGGGTAATTGCCACTACGGACTAAGCCCAAACCACGGGAAACAATGACACATTTCTGATTACCTAAATTGCCATTTTTTGTGAGGATCAGCACTAAATCTCCCGTGAGCAGATTGCTGGTCATATCACTAGTTCTTCCCCGAAAGTCGAATAAAAAGTCTCCTGCCTTGACGGTGGCTCCATTGTGACGGAGCGTGATCCCCTCTAAACTGCGATCGCCTGTGACAAAACAATCACTGTCAAAAGTCGGGTTGATGGCAGGACTTGACGGCAAAATAAACCGACAATTAATACTCCGACGGATAGCCTGACGCTGTACTTCCTCTAAAGCACCAAAAAGCTCACTCCTTGCGCTGGTTAATTTACTGCGATTAACAAAACCAAACATCACAGGTGCAGATATGGTTGCCAAAATGCCTGCCATAAAGATTGCGACCATCAACTCAATGAGTGTAAATCCGGTGCTTTTTTGTTTAGTTCCGACAAGCGAAGGAAGCATCAGGCACAATCTCCGAATAATATTCTGCAATTTGTCGCCCACTGTCCGGATCAACAACACGATAACCAATTTGCATCGTGTTGTAAGGGGCCTGATTCAAGACATTCAAAGTCCGGGTCATAGTGTAACTCTTGTTAACCAGGGAAACAGAATTAGAGACTTCTCCTGTCTGGTTATTTGCTTGACCCAAATCGTCTTTAATTTCTGTGATCAAAGCCTGAGCATAGCCATCTGTTGTGGCTGCAGCATCACAAACAGGAGAAGCTTGCGAAAAGGATAAAGCGGCCAGATATTTAATTTCATCAAAATCTGACTGGATCGCATTCATCGCTTCGGATGCACGCTGGGCCTGCACTCTCAGGACGACACCAATAAACGTAGCCTGGGCTGTCACAAGCACAAAGATTGTCGAAACGATAATCCCTGCCAGGACTTCAATGAAAGTGAAGCCCTGTTCTTTTTGCTGTGTTACACGACTAGAATATTTGTCTGTCTTCCGTTGAGCGTTAATCATCACTAGTTAGTCGTTCTCTGGGGTAGAGACGTTACCTCCTGTCTTTCCCATTCAACCACACCGCTATTTTGAAACTTCTCTGTGTAGAGAGAAACATTTTCAAAAGTCATCCCGAAGGTATTACCAAGAGCCTGGGGCGCACCAGGGGGAATATTAACCACAGCACCACTAGCATTTGAGCTGGAGGCATCCCAGATTTTGCCCCAGATGACACCAGTCATGCCGTCGCCGCTGCCGCCGCCATTGATTCCCACCTGGGCATCAGGAGCATAAACAAAGAATGTTGAACTGGCTGTCCCGTTAATGCGGATATCTTGCGAGACTGCGCCTGTGCCACTATCCGGCTTCCCAAAAATCGCAAAGTCACCAAAGTCGCCTTCGTGGACAATTTTCTTCTGGCCAGAGATTTTTAAATCACCAGACAAGAAGACAATTACGGGCGCATTTGTTGTCTTGATAGTCCAGTCTTTATCTTGACCACCACCTTTCTCGCCATCTTTACCAACATTTAGATTGCCTGCTTTGTAAACATATGCTTGGTAGGCTTGGGCAGGGCCTGCGCCATCAGGGTCAAAGGAAACCGTCTGATCACCGTCGCGGGGTAAGTCTACAGCACTGTTACCTAAATCTGCAGTGATTGTTTGTGGTGCTACGGGCAAGTCAGGTAAATTAGGCCGACCCAAACGAGCAACGACATTGGTTAGAGTTGAATTGTTATTGCCTCCCATCGCATTCTCGTGGATGTAGTCTTGGTAATCTTCTTCTGAAATACCAGCAGCACAGGCATTTTCTTTTACAGACTCTGGAAACTGGCACTTTGCACAGATTACACTGCTCTTTTCATTGGGATCAGCACTAGCGTTAGGAATCAAAGAAACATCGTTACCGCCTAATGTAATAACGTTTTCCATAAAGAGGCCAGGAAAACTGGTTGGTACTTCATCAAGATAATTGTCAACGTAGATTGACGCTTGTAAGCGAGCTGTTCCCTGGGTTGCATTGCCCTGAGCATCCTGGAATTCCCCTTCGACAATGAAAGTACCCGTGTTGGTTTGGGGGTTGTAATCATAGGCAAGGAGTTCATAGTTGCCGTCACCAGTACTATTGGCGGTTAAGCCGCCAGGGACGCTAACTTCTACATCACCAGAATTCCCGCTGCAACCACCATCGAAAACAGAGGTTTTGAGAACACGTTTATCGGCATAGGCTGCGTCTTCCCACTCGTTGATACCGCTACCTAAAAGATTATTGGGATCGTAGTCAAGTTTTAGGAAAAGACTGTTGTTATCAGAACGAAGTACCCCAAGCACTCGATTTAGACCTGCTTCGGCGATCGCGATATTTTCTAGATTGTGTTGTTGCAGAGTCGAGGCGACTTGATCGTCATTGGAACGGAGGATCATCGTTGCGCCAGTGACCACCATGAAAAGACCTAGCCCTAGAGCAACCACGAGACTAAAACCGCTCTCCTTAGTCTGCTTTGTTTTTAGAAGGAACTGGAGTAAGAATGTATACATGGTGGTTTTTAACCTCGCAGTGTTTGTTGAAATTCCGTAATATTTTCTAAGCAACGACCTAGGCAGCACTGCTTCTACCTCTAATTATTAGGGTGCCCACAACTTGAGGTGTTTGTAACATTTTACAGATTAAATTTTATGTATCAGTTTTCCCAACTGAGACAATTAACCAAAAGTTACGTGGGGACAACGCATTAAAGATAAGCTGCCTTAAGTTAAATTTAAGTCTAAAGGTAGATGTTATCAGTGATTTTAATCACGAATGACACTTACGTAATTTGGCCTAGATACGCTGAGCAGATACGTAGCGATCGCCCCCGGCAAAGTCATGAATGATCTGAATTTGAGTGTAATGACCATTGTCTGCGAGTAATTGCGCCACCGCTTCCCCCTGGCCACGCATCAGTTCAACGAGCCAAATACCACCAGAAATCAGATAATCCGGCGCTTCATTTACCAAAATTCGCAGGTCGGCTAATCCATCTATGCCCCCGTCAAGGGCGCTATGGGGTTCGTGGCGATAAACCTCTGGCTGTAAGTCCGGCAGTAGGGCAGCAGGAATATAGGGGGGATTGGAAACCATACCCGCCACCTTACCCCGCAAATGTTGTAGCGGTTCCCACCAACTGCCTTGATAAAACTGAATTCGATCTTGTAATCCGTAGGCGATCGCATTTTTTCGGGCGACCTCAAGGGCGGCGGCACTCTGATCAACCGCATGAATCTTTCCGTCGGGAAAACTGTCGGCCAAACCCAAGGCGATCGCCCCACTGCCCGTTCCTAGATCGACCCAATGACCTGCGTGTAAATCATGATGACTCGCCTGAGCCAGATCAATTAAATATTCCGTTTCGGGTCGAGGGATCAAGACCGCAGGGGAAACAGCTAGCTCAAAATTGCGCCAGGGCGTTTTCCCGACAAGATATTGCACCGGAATTTTTTCTTGGCAGCGCCGTTCCCAGAGTCGTGAAAGTTCAACCAAAGACACCTGACTCTGCACAGCTTCCCGAATCCCCAGCCGCAAACTCAACCGATCTACGGTGGTCAGCCCCTGGAGAAACCAATCCAGTTCCTCAACAGAAATATCGGTGGCGATCGCCTGGGTTTTGGCCCACTGTCGCCACCGTACTAAATCCTGAGCCGCAATAATCTCACTCAAGAATCAACCGTTCCCAATACCCTATTGTTGTTGCCGTTGCTGCTCAATGACAGCTTGGATCAACTGGGCCGATTCCGTCGAAGGAATTAGGGTCATCGACTCCAAAAATTCCTGCTCCTCTGCGGGTAGATCCTCATCGAGCAGTTTGGCGATAAATACCTCAAGGGGCATTACATTAATACTCAGCTCTTCATCTTCCGGGAAAGCATCTAATTGCTCGAGAATCGGCTGTACTTCAAAGAAAACAGGGATCTCACCGTTGCCATTGTTGTCATCCCCTGCCAGAGTTGGGAAAGAAACAATATCTTGTCCGTTGGCATCCTTTTCCTGAATCGAGAGGAAAAATAAAGGCACACCGGGGAAGTTTTCCTGTTGCGTCACTTGGGCCGCCGCATTTAACTGCGCCATGGTCGGCAAAAACTTAAAGGTCAAATCTTCTGCTTCATCGCTCTGGGCAAACTGGTAGATCTTATCCAAACCGATGGGAAGAACGTTGGCCTCTTGCCAGAGGGCCGCTTGAGCTTCTAGTTCAGCGACAATTTGGGGATCGGCATTGGGTTTTGCCCGTTCCGCATCGAGGAGTCTTTTTGATTCTGTTTGGCGGGCCGCCACGAGGTTTTCAGCATCCGAAAGACTCACAAAAACGCCCGTAACCCCCGACTCGCCACCATTCTGGTCGGTGACTGTCGCAAAAATGGGCTGTCCTTCGTCGTTGATCAGCATATACATTGGAATTGGCCGGAGCTTTTCGACGACGGCTGCCTCAGGGAGCGCCAACACACTACCATTAACACCTAAGATTGTGCCGGCGATTACCGTGCCCATCAGTAGGGCTTTTTGACCCAAACGAACCAGACTTTTCATAAATAAAACCTCAAACAAAATAACTGCAAGATTAGAAAAATTAATCCTAAAAAAATAAGCCGTCAAAATACTTTGGTTTACGTCTTAGAAATCCCCATTAAAAAAGCGGCAGTCTACGCCATGATCTAGATGAACTGGGGTCTCCCATGGATGACGGATGTTGCAGTTTATCAATGTATTCTAGAGACGTGACTCCGTAAATTGGAGTTCCATTTCGTAAATGTTTATACTCAAGTTCCATTGCAGATAAAAAAGTATCGGCATAGGCTGGCCAACGACTTCGACTCTAACACAAAAAATTCAATTATTCTGGGGCGATCTAGGCTTTTGATTGAAGTGTCTTGGCTGACCTGGGATGGTCAAATTAATGGCGGCGATCGACACCAGAAAGTCCTAAAACTTAAAAAATCGGGATGACAGGATTCGAACCTGCGGCATCCTACTCCCAAAGCAGGCGCGCTACCAAGCTGCGCTACATCCCGGTGAAATACCTCAGCTAGTATAACTTAGCTGCAGGCGGTTTGCGAAATCATTTTTAGCTTGGATACCAAAACATCCCTTTAATCCCCTCTGGATCAAGGATAAAACCCAACCGCCGATAAAACTCCACCACCTGGGGATCAGCAAAAAGCGTAATATTGCTAATATCTGACTCTCGCAGTTTTTTGATAATGAACTGCATCAGGCCTTTACCTAAACCCTGGCTCTGGAACTGGGGATGAATCACCACATCCCACACCGTCGCATTGAAAGCACAGTCAGAGGTGGCCCGGGCAAACCCAATGAGACGCCGCCGTTTACTGTTGCGCACTTCCCAGACGGTGACCACCAGAAAGCTATGTTGGATCGCTTTGCGGACTTTACGAATCGGGCGTCTGGCCCAACCGACTTGATCACAGAGTTCTTCTAGTTCGTAGAGATCTAGGTCGCGATCTAGGCTAAAGAAAATACGCGGTTGGCCAGCAGACTCAAGTTGTGAATCACTGATCTGGACATTTGGAACATCAACGGTGGGATTAAATAGTCGTTTTAGGAAACCCATGCTCATTTTATGGGGGCGATCGCCTCGGATGAAGTCGCAGGACATGACAAATAAATATTCTTGATAATCTTACAAGATCTTTTGCGAAGGCTGACTGTGGGCTGCCGGGGCACTAGGGAGCAGAAAGAGCAAAATTCCTGGAGTACACTGTAGAAAATAAGGGTTATTCGGAGATCACAAACGCATCATCGTCTTTATCGTTGAGTATCTTTAGCCCCACTGCCCCCCATTAACTATGGCCGCCACCCTCAAATCTTCTAATTTAGATCTACTGAAACGTTTCAACCGTTCATTTCCCGAATTTTACGAACAATTCGTCAGTAGCGAAGCGCAATTTCAAAATCTTCAGTTAGCCTACCAGCTCTACCGGGCCAAGAAGCCGATTGTTGAGATTAGTCCCGAGGGCAACCGGAGCGTCTTCCAGTTTGCCTACCGAAACCAGTCTTTTCTTTTAAGTGATATTTTCGGCATTCTCTTAGCCTACGGTTTGAAGATCCATAGCCTCAGTCTGTATGGACAAATCCAAGCGCCGATGCTCGTTTTTATTAAGATTAGTCTTGATCGCAATAATCAGCCCCTCGCCCCAAATACCGCCGGAAACGTCTGTCGAGCGGTGCGGGAAGCCCTGGCTGGGCGCTTTGAAGTAGAGGAAATGTTGGCCGTCGAGTTTGATTTTGCAGAGGGACTCGCCGAGGTGCATACGGAATTTTACATTGACCCTGTTTTCCATCTACCGACTCTAATCATCGAAGCCAAGGAACAGGAAGGTTTGTTATACCGGGCCATGTATGCGATTTGGCAAGAAGATTTGTTAGTGATTAATGCGAATTTGGTGTCTTGGCGCGGCAATACAAGGCTGATTTTGTATCTTTTTGGCCCCAATGAAAGTGCGATTCCTGAGTATTTAGGTCAACGGATTGCGAGTAATGTGCGCGATCGCCTGTTGCACCTTTCATGATGTCCCTAGACAGGGCAACATGGGAGAACGCTCTTGGGTAAGATAAAGGATGGTAGAACTGTGAGCCCATTGGTAACAAGATTTTATGGCAACAACGGTAATTCGCGATGTGCTCCATGCCTATGACTTTACCCCCAGCGATCGCCCCGCAGATCCTGTCGGAGAAGAGACCGAATATCCCACTCTTGTTTTTATCCATGGTTGGCTCCTGAGTCGCGCCTATTGGCAGCCCCTCATTGATCTTTTAAAGCAAGATTATGCTTGTCTCGCCTACGATCTCCGAGGTTTTGGGGAATCTGCTGCTAAGACCCAAGGCGATCGCTACCCAGACCAAGGCTACACTCTCCAAGATTACGGCACCGATCTCCAACATCTACTCGACACCCTCAACCTCAAAAACGTTTGGCTTGTGGGTCATTCCCTTGGGGGAAGTATTGCCCTGTGGGGGGCCGCCATTTGTCCCGAACGGGTGCGGGGAATTATCTGTATCAATGCTGGGGGGGGCATTTATCTCAAAGAAGACTTTGAAAAGTTTCGCAATGCTGGCCAGAACCTCGTCAAAAATCGCTGGCCCTTCCTGAAACATTTACCTTTATTGGACTTATTTTTTGCCCGGTTAATGGTGCATCGTCCCCTCTCAAGACAATGGGGAAAACAGAGAATTCATGACTTTCTCCAGGCCGATGCCACTGCCGCCCTCGGCGCTCTCCTCGAAACAACCACCGAACAAGAAGTGCATTATCTACCGCAGTTGGTGGCGCAATTAGGCCAACCGGTTTATTTTTTGGCAGGACAGCAAGATCCCGTCATGGAACTGAAGTATGTGCGCCATTTAGCCAGCTTTCATCCTAGTTTTGGTTGTATGGGCAATAATGTCCGAGAAATTGATCACTGCGGTCATTTAGCGATAGTTGAACAAGTCGCCTCAGTGGCAGAAAATATCCGCAAAATTTTAAATCAATATCACCCCTAAAAAGACTGTAAAAGTGCAGGGAGATTGTCTACAATGCTTAGTAGAGAAATGTTACTGTGCTCTGCCCAAACCTTGGAGAAGCTTATGCTACACCGCAAGATTAACCAAATCTGCAACGACGAAAAAGAAGTTTGTATATTCTTGCGGGATCAACAGCGCTGGATTGAAAATGCAACCATTACAGCGTTTGAGGGAGAAATTCTCACAATCCGTTATGAAACGGAAGAAGATGACGAAATTTCCTCCTGGGAAGAATTAGTGCGCCTAGAAAGCGTCGGTGCCATTACCCAAAAACTCGCTTCGGTGCCGAAGATGGACGTGGAACTGGCGATCGCCGAAGATTGCCCAGAAGCGGAGCAAATTTTCCCCCATTTCCCCGATTCCAAAAATCAAGACTAAATTTCTTCTGACAGATCTGGAGCCTGGGCGATCGCCTGAAACTCTGGACAATACCCCTCTGGTGTCACCTTAAAGCGATACAGGGGGGATTTTGGTTGTTGGCAGCGCAATCCTTTTTGGAAACGGCAGTTGAGGCAACAATCTAAGTTGTTAAATCGTTGGGCATCGACATTATGGTGCAGCAGTTCCCGCTCGTTAATGCCCCGCAGTACGAGTTCTTCCCCTTGCCAGCGCGCTTCCACCAGGCCCGTATCCGCAAAGGTTTGCCAACGGGGATCATCGTTGAGGCTATTGGGCAAACTGATAGTGATCCAAGCTCCCACTTCATTGATTTCCCCTTCGTATTCTGTGCTGTGGGGGCCTGCTGGTTGGATAAAAGTGGCTCCAATGGGAAGCTCGACTAACTTGCCAGCGGCGGGACAATGGAGTTGGTACCGGCTTTGGAGTTCTTCGAGGGCGGTGAGATCCTCTAAATCTTGAGAAGAACCATGGAAAAAAACAACGTGTTGGGGCCGCAGGTTATGGATTAACTGGGTGGTATTACGACCATCGCTGTGTTCGGCGAGGAGATAGGTTTCGATTTGAACGTGTTTTTTAGGGGCGATCGCCGCGAGGGGAGGCGCTTCAATGTCTAACCAAACCCCCGGATGTTCCGGTAACAGAAGTAAACAAGAACATTCCTCTGCCTCACAATATTTGGCGAAATCATTGGTGTAATCGGTGATGATCACATGGTTGCCCTGGTGTAGATCTGGATATTCACCAGGGGCGAGGCGGTGCATCCGGGGGTAAACCCGGTCGTCCCAAAAGAGGGCCTGGTGACGGGCGAAATTTTGCACTGGATTTGGCAGTTCGGGCAAGATTTCTAGATACAAATCACAACCACGGGCCACTTGGCCTTCCACCCAAATATCGACTTTTTTGCCGGTAAATTGGTGATGCGATCGCAGTAATTTCAAGATTTCTTGGCCGAGGCCGAGGCGCGGTACCGGCAAAATCACCGATTGACCAGCGTCTAGGGCGTCGAGAATCCGTTGGGTGAGATATTTTTCCTGTTGACGGCGGTGGGGATGACGCATGGTGCCATAGCTACCCTCGATGATCAACACATCGGGCTGGAGACCCCGCAGGGCCTCGATGGATAAGCCATTCACCAACTGAAAATGGGAAACGGAAAAATCCCCCGTATAAAATACCGTGTAATCTCGCTCTGGGGTATGGAGCGTAAACAAGGCCGCCGCCGCCCCTGGTAAATGTCCAGCGGGGAAAAGTTGCAGGGTTAAATTTTTCGCAATTTCTACGGGCGATCGCCAGGGCAGCACTTGACCCAACTCAGCGGGAACTTTTGTCCCAGGCCAATTGAGGGGCAACAATGCTTGGGTCGCGGCACTGAGATAAATGGGGACTGCTGGAAAATGGCGATGTAGAGTGAGAATTCCTTCAGCGTGATCTCGGTGGGCATGGCTGCAAAAGACAGCATCGGGCATTTTGTCCTGGGCCAGAAAATGCTCAAAATCTTTGACACCACAGTCGAGGAGCAGTTGATAAGGCCCCAATGTCAGAAGCAGACAAACACCTTCTGCTTGTTGGCCAGTGGCGTAGGGCAGGCAGGATAATTGAGGCAAATCAGGCGCGACGGCAGGGGGCATTGGGCACAAAAAATCCTAGAATCCCAAGGAGGCGATCGCCGCAGGAGATCCTAGAGTATCTCAACGAACAATAAAAGACATGGTTAAGGGAACTTGTGGCAAAACTCCCCAAAAAATGTGGGTAAGGGCATTAGTGGGCAGAACCATTGCCGTGGTAATCATCGGAATCATAAAAACCATTTTGGGTACCGAAAAAGAGACAAGCCACGGTAAAGACACCAGTCAAAGCCAATAAAAGTAATTTGATATCCATAGGGTTAGGGTAACTGTACATTCAGTTTCATCATAGCGATTTTTCCAGAGAGCGGAAATTAACTTTTGTGGCGGCAAAATCTGCTATTTTATCGGAAATTTTTGGATTTTACGGAATTTTGACCCATGGCACCAGGGTGTATCCTTCGGGAAATTTACGGGTGAGTTTCGAGGCGATCGCCACAGGCAGAATTTTCGCGGGTACCGTTGGCCCAAACTTGGTAGTCACGCACTAACTGGTCAAGGAGTTGCCCCTTAATGCGTTGGAGAATTTCCCGCAAAAGGCGATCGCCCGTTTTTTTCACCAGTGCTTTGGGGGTAAACCAGAGGGGCGGCGGCAATTCGAGTTTAACCTGAAGATCCGCTTCACCTTCGAGTAACCATTGCTCCTGTTCATCGGCGATGGGTTGTAACCGACCAGTCACATCGAGTTTAAAGCCCTTCATAAAGGGTTCTAGACCCCGCAACTGGTAGTCCAAACTTTTGATATGGACTTGGTAGTGGCGATCGCACCAAATTTTTAAGGTCACAATGGGCTGAAATTTGTACAGATCTAAAAAACCAATGGGCCGCATTTTGAGTTGGTATTGATCCGGGGCAATTTTTTCGGTGCGTTCTGGATCGGCGATCGCCCCCACCAGACAATCAATGTCTTGGAGATACTCTTGAATCGGACGGGGTGCCTCTGGTACGGAGAGGGCAACAACTTCGAGAGCTTGGAAGCGGATGGCCATAGTAAAGTTTTGTTCCTAAAATTTTGTAGTCAACATCGAATCAATAGAAACCCTGGTTTTGCCCCCAAAAAGCACCCCAGAAAATTTCAAAAAACGCTCAAAATTGCCTAGAGACGCCGGTTTTTTAGGGATATGTAACGCAACGTAAACTTATATCACCTTTTCGCCAAGGGACTTCTAGCCCTGCGGTAAACTAACCCATAATCCAGAATGCTGACATAATCAAACCACATTCTTGTAGGAGTTAACACTCAATGTCTCATAGCGTTAAAATTTACGACACTTGCATTGGCTGCACCCAGTGCGTCCGTGCCTGTCCCCTTGATGTCCTAGAGATGGTTCCTTGGGATGGCTGCAAAGCGGGTCAGATCGCATCTTCTCCTAGAACGGAAGATTGCGTTGGTTGTAAGCGGTGTGAAACTGCTTGCCCCACCGACTTTCTCAGTATCCGGGTTTACCTCGGTGCCGAGACAACTCGTAGTATGGGTCTGGCCTACTAAATTCGCCCATTTAACACAAGCCTTTTTGTATTGGGTTATATTAAAACACTATCCCATTAACGTTTTCAACCATTCTGGTCATTTCCGGAGAGGCATTTTAGTCCTCTCTTTTTTTTATTGTCCGCTACATTATATTTGTTTCGCCATTAGAATGCGGCGATCCGCATAGATGGCGATCGCCATGGGTCAGACTTGTTCAGGATTAAGTTCTATTTTTAAAAACAATCAGGAGTAAATTAACCAATCCAGTTAATTTCTGTGGGATCAGTTTCCTTGGCCGTGTTTAGGGTCTCTTTAGAGAGTGGGGGTTGAGTCGCTTTCGCGTTGGGCTGCTGGGCGAGAGATGTTTTGGGATGATGGGTGGTCTGCCAAAATCGGCGATCGCCAACATGTTGATTTAGGATACGACGCAGGAAAAAATTCAAGGTTTTCTGGGGAATATAACCTTTCAACACCGCTAAACTGCCGAATAACATATGGTTTAGCCGTTGCTCATCAAGAATTAGAGCGAGCTGCTCGGTGGTCAGTAAATCCGCTTCAAGTAAATAATCACCAAGCCGCTTGCTATCAATTAAGATCAACTCTTGTTTAGCATACTTTGCAAAAAAATCAGCCGTGGGTTGACGAATCCAGCCCCGCAAAGTCAGAATTTCACCAAATTTTAAATCACTATAAATTTGCTGATCAAAAAGAGCCGTTTGTAATTGGGCTTCGGAAATCAAGCCTGCATCTTCAAGGACTTCGCCAATCAACTGAATTTTCGGACTATTATTGGTAGATGCTGCATTCATAAGCGCTATTTCAACCTACTGTGACGATGCAAGAACAATACTTTACAGACCTAGTGATACTCATTGCCGTTAAAAGATTGCTCTTTTATTTTTATTTTTCCCATAGAAATATAACTAGGTATTTATTGTTTTGATTGGGATACTACAGTACCTATTTTACTCAATCTTAATGCAATCATAAGTGATGAATGTTAATTTCGACTCCTACTTTCGCCATAGACAAGATGATCAATTTTTTATCTGCGAAAGTTGTCGCGATTTTGATCTGGGTTTAATCATTCTCTGCTCAGAGACAGAAGCGCTGGAATAACTATAAATACTTAATGATTTTTTGAGTCTTGCTTCATTAAAAATCAAAATTCTGACATTGCCATGGGCGAAAAGGCTGAACATCAAAAGGCGATCGCCTCCGCCCTGTAGAAAAAAAGAGCAGTGATCTCAAGCTGGATATTGAATTGGCAGAGCAAGTCTCTAGGGGATAATCAAGACCGGACAAGGAGAAAGATTCGTAACCTTGCTCGTGACACTTTCGGCGACTCCTTCTTGGGTTAAGCCCATACCCCGACAGCCCATCACAATTAGATCAGCTTCAATTTCATCGGCCACATCACAAATGGTAAAAGATGGCATCCCTTCCCGTTCAATGATCTCCGCTTCGATCCCCGCTTGAGCAAAGAGATCATGGGCTCCCTGGAGGAGCTTCGCCACCGCTTCTTCGGAATTCATCACCCCCTGGCGTTCCTCTGGCTCTGTCGGTTCGACCACGGAAAGCAAGACTAAACGACTTTGGAAGGATTTCACAAGCTGAATCACGGTCTCCGCTGCTTCACGGGCTTCACGACTTTTATCAACGGGAAAAAGAATGGTTTTAAACATGGTAGCTCTACCTCCTAGACACAGGCTCCGGTAAAATCTGCATGGAGATATTTTTCTGGATTTGGAACTCTAGTTCAATTTTCTCGGAAAAATGGTCTTCTTCTGATGACAAGATGACAGAACTTTATAAAAAGCAAGCATTTGGAGGATCTTAATTGTGGCTAAGAAATCAGTTGCAAATTTAACAGAGGCAGATTTAAACGGAAAGCGCGTGTTTGTCCGGGTTGATTTTAATGTACCCCTCAATGAGAGTGGTGTAATCACTGACGATACCCGGATTCGGGCAGCACTCCCCACCATCAAATATTTGACTGAGAAAGGTGCCAAGGTAATTCTTGGGAGCCACATGGGTCGTCCGAAGGGTCAGGTGGTTGATTCGATGCGCTTAACGCCTGTGGCCGCTCGTTTGTCTGAATTGTTGGGCCAATCTGTCACCAAGTGTGATGATTGCGTTGGGGATGCCGTGAACCAGGCGATCGCCAACCTCGGCAATGGTCAAGTGGCGTTACTAGAAAACCTCCGCTTTAACCCCGGCGAAGAAAAGAATGATCCCGAATTTGCCAAGCAACTCGCGGCCAATGCAGACATTTATGTCAACGATGCATTCGGGACGGCTCACCGTGCCCATGGTTCCACCGAAGGCGTAACCCACCATGTTGGTACTTCCGTTGCGGGTCTTTTGATCGAAAAAGAACTCCAGTTCCTCAAGGGCGCCATCGAAGCCCCCAAACGTCCCCTCGTGGCGATTGTTGGCGGTTCTAAGGTATCCAGCAAAATTGGCGTCATTGAAACCCTCCTCGAAAAGTGCGACAAGCTCTTGATCGGCGGCGGGATGATCTTTACGTTCTACAAAGCCCAAGGGAAATCCGTCGGTGGTTCCCTCGTCGAAGATGACAAGATCGATTTGGCAAAGAGCTTAATGGAAAAGGCCCAAGGGAAAATTTTGTTGCCCACTGACGTGGTTGTCGCAGACAAGTTTGCCCCCGATGCTGAAGCTAAAACTGTCAGCGTTGACGCAATTCCCGATGGCTGGATGGGTCTCGACATTGGTGCCGATTCTGTGAAGGTCTTCCAAGAAGCTCTTGATGGCTGTGGTACAGCGATCTGGAATGGCCCGATGGGGGTATTCGAGTTCGATAAATTTGCCGTGGGTACCGAGGCGATCGCCAAGACCCTTGCTGGTGCGACTGAAACTGGTACGGTCACGATTATTGGGGGTGGAGACTCCGTTGCGGCCGTCGAAAAAGTTGGTGTTGCAGACAAAATGAGTCACATTTCCACCGGTGGTGGTGCCAGCCTCGAACTGCTCGAAGGCAAAGAGCTTCCCGGTATTGTTGCCCTCGATGATGCCTAAACTTTTAACCGTTCTTTTGCTCTAATAAATACCCCCCTAGCTCAATTTAGGGGGGCTTTTTTACAGAGAATTTTCCGAGAATATTAAGCCTGTGGGACATCCTCTAGGGCAAATTGCACCAGGCGATCCACCAATTGAGGGAAGGGAACGCCGCTCTGTTGCCACAATTGCGGGTACATACTCAGGGCTGTAAACCCAGGCAGAGTATTAATTTCGTTAATTAACACCGTCTGGGTCGCTTCCACATAGAAAAAATCCACCCGGGCAATGCCACGGCAATCAAGGGCTTGGAAGGCTTTAATAGCGAGTTCTTGAATTTGCTGGGCGATCGCCCCTGGGATCTCCGCAGGAATGTGCATACTAGATTTCCCGTCGGTGTACTTCGTTTCGTAGTCGTAGAAATCACTGTCAAAGCGAATTTCCCCCACCACCGAGGCTTTGGGCTGATCATTTCCTAGGACAGCACATTCTACTTCCCGGGCTGTTACCCCAGCTTCAACAATAAGCCGACGGTCATATTCCGCCGCAAGATCCAGCGCTTTTTCCAGTTCGTCACGGGTGCGCACTTTACTAATTCCCACGGAGGAACCGAGGTTTGCAGGTTTAACGAACATCGGGTAATCAAGCTGGGCTTCAATGTTGTCGCAGACCTTTGGGAAAACACAGGGGCCAGACCAGACTTCAGAACGCAACACGCCCACATAATCTACCTGAGCCAAACCCGCCTGGGCAAAGACCATTTTCATCGCCAATTTATCCATACCGGCCGCTGAACCGAGCACTTTACTCCCCACAAAGGGCTTTTCCATGAGGGTCAGCAGGCCTTGGAGGGTGCCATCTTCACCGTTGGGGCCGTGGACAATGGGAAACCACACATCAATGCTGGGGGCTGTCTGGGGAAATTGCCAACGACTGGCCGGATCAACGGTTTCTACGGGGAGGGCTTTGCCGGCAGTGAGTACCCGTTGGGAAATCTCTGGGTCGTGCCAAATACCATTACGGTCGATGTAAAACGGGAGGAGTTCGTATTTGTCTGGGTTATCTTCCTGGGCAAAGGCTTTGGCGATCGCCGCCGCTGAAACGATGGAAACATCATGCTCCCCAGATTTCCCGCCAAACAATAAACCAACCCGTTGCCGTGCCATCACGTTCTCCACCATAGATATCGGGATCATTATAGGGGCAAGGGGACGCCGCGAATGGCAAAATCGAGCAGTTCCATGGGATGCCACAGGGGAATCGTTTGTCCTTGCTGCTGGAGCTGGTTTTGGATTTGCAGACTACAGCCTGGATTCGCCGAGGCGATCGCCTTCGCCCCAGTATTGAGTAAATTTCTGGCTTTCCGTTCCCCCAGTTCGGCGGCAATTTCCGGTTGAAGGAGGTTAAATACCCCGGCACTGCCACAACAGAGATTATGTTCAGCGGGTTCCCGGAGCTGCACATGGGGAATTTGTCGGAGTAGATCGCGCGGTTGGACAGCAATTTTTTGGCCATGGAGCAGGTGGCAAGCATCTTGATAAACCAGGGGAAAAGCTTCGGATGTTAAAGGATTTAAAGGGGTCGTTAAACCCACCGTTGCGAGAAATTCCTGAGCATCACGCACTTTAGCGGCAAAATCCTGGGCTTTTTGGGCGTAGTCTGGGTCATTTTGCAAAATTCGCCCATATTCCTTAAGGGTATGGCCACAACCGGCGGCATTGATAATGATGTAATCGAGGTCTTGATCGGCAAAACTATCGATCATCTGCCGCGCGAGTTCTTGGGCTTGTGCCGTTTGTCCTTGGTGGGCCGGAAGCGCCGCACAACACCCCTGACCCTGGGGAATCACCACTTCACAGCCATTGGCCGTCAATACTCGCGCCGTTGCTTCATTCACCGGAGAAAAGAATAACCGTTGGACACAGCCCAGCACCATGCCAACACGGTACCGTTTTTCCCCCTGGGCTGGAATCAAGGTGGGTAATACTTTTTTGCTAGCCTGGAGATTAACTTTAGGCAGAATCAACTCCATCGCCGCCAGTCGAGGTATGAGTTTGAGAATCCCCAGTTTACGGACGAGCCATTGCAGACCCGAATTTTGATAAACCCACAACAATGGCAGCAGCAATTTTAAGCGCAAAGGATAGGGGAACAGATTAAAAATCAGCCACCGAAATAGGCGATCGCCGAGGCTTCTGGTGTAGTTGCGCTCAATTTGCGCCCGCATTGAGGCCAGCAGTTCGTCATAACGGACTCCCGACGGACAAGCCGAAGTACAGGCCAAACACCCCAGACAACTGTCGAAATGTTGTACCGTCGCGCTGTTAATTTCCGCCTCCCCTTTGGCGATCGCATCCATCAGGTAAATACGGCCCCGGGGAGAATCCATCTCCGAGCCGAGCACCCGATAGCTCGGACAGGTATCCAAACAAAAGCCACAATGCACGCAACTGTCGATCACTCCCTGTTCTGGGGGAAGCTGCGGGTCAAAACCACCTAATTTTGTTTCAGAAAGGGTCATTGCTCGTCCAAAAACTGCCTCAGATCACTATAAAAGTTTGCGGCTCCGAGAAAAAACCTCCCAGGATAGGGAGGCGGAAAATCAACATAATTCGTAACGTCTAAAGGCTTAATGGGTAATCCTTTAAGATGAAAACTTAACGGTTTCGGGGGAAAACGTAGCCAACCCCTAGGGTAAGGCCCACATCTGCATCATCGGAAAAACCGACATTAAGCCCCACATTTCCGACAAAATCCCGTGAGAAACGGTAGTCAAAGCCGCCAGTGGCCAAGAAATCTGTATCGCCAGAATCTGTGACGATGCCGCCGCCAACATAGGGATTGACGCGTCCCCGACCAGCAAAGTCATAGGTGATTGGTAGCGTCACAGAGGTATCATCCCCGAAATTGACGCCAGGGCGGAAGGATAAATTGTTCAGAATCGCGATTTTACTAATGACCGTAACCCCATCATCGGCAACACTACGATCGGGATCTGTTAAACCGACATTACCAGCAACGCCAATGTAACTGTATTGATTTGTGGGAGTGATTTGGGCCTGGGCTGCACCGGCAGTGAGCATAACGCTACCGAGGCTAAGTAAAGCAATTATTTTTTTCATAGTTGAGCACTCCTCAAAACGCTTGAAACTTGTTTGAAAAAATCTCGCTTAGGAGACAGAAATCAAGGGTTTGCCAAGTTTCTTTACATCTCCATTGTAGGATTTTCATTCAGGAATTGGGTTTCTAGTGGAGAAGGACGGCTCTATTCGGGGGTAACACTGTCCCGTTGCCAGGCACCATAGCGTCCGGCGTAGAAGGAAAGAATCGCTTCAATTTGTTGGCGATCGCCTTGGGGAAGATCCGCCGGATAGCGTAGATGCATTTCCCCAATTTGACTATGGAAATAATTAAATTTTGGCGATCGCCGCAACTCTAATTCCACCTGTACTTGGGGCACCTGTTGCAGATGGGCCGCCACCTCCCGATAAATGGCCAGGGGTAAATCCTCCCGCCGCAAACATTCTGTGATCAGTTCTGTTACAGTGCCCGGAGTTGTCACAATCGCTATCCTTTTCTGCGTCAATCTTTAGGAGCATTGTACCGTTTTGTTCGCTCCCCTTGGGGGGTAATATCTCGATGGTGGTTGGCTTGTGTTTTGAACGAGCTTAACCTTCTTCTAAGGTCGGCACAGTGCGTTCTCCAGGATTACTCGCCACCGAAGTTTCATTGAGTTTTTTCTGAATCGTCATGCCGTACTGCTCCAGGGTGACCACGGGAACGCCCCGATTAAATACGATTTCCTTCACGAGTACCTGGCCATTGGCAACGTAGTCTCCCACCTTCACATAACGGCTAAAACGCTCATCGGGCGATTCCACCATCACATAATCAATGCCATTGATCTGTACGACTCCTGTCACTTTGGTGTTGTTTGCGGCAGTGGGCTCTGGTAGGGATGGAAGAATGGGGCTAAAGTCTAGAGGGGGTGGCGGTGGGGCGATCGCCACGCTCCCAGGAGCTGTACCAGGGGTGGTTTGTCCAGGAGTGCCAGCGTCATTGGCTGTGCCAGGGGCACCCGGTTGTGCACCAGAAGTAGTTGGTGTCGGAGCTGGGGGAGGTGCTAAAGTCACCTGGGGCGCAAGGGCAAGATCCGCAAAGGGATCGGGGCGGCCTTCTGTGGTAGCCCGACGGCGAGCATCAGGGTCAGTGGATGGGATCAGCACAGAAGACAATGTTTCTGTTGTCGGGGGGGCAAACAATTCAGCGTCTGGCTCCGGAGCGGGAGTCGGTGCTGTGGTTTGGGGGGTTTCCGGGGTCGGTTCATCACCGCCACCACCGGGCAATAGAGAGCAACTCCCGAGCGTTAAACCCACGGCAACAAGGGGCAACAACAGAAATACTTGACGCATGGCGGAAACCTCGACACAAAATGCTGGGGTAGGGGGGGATGAAAATGAAGTTTTAAAAAGTTGCTTCCAGTGTAGAGGAAAGTGCCAGATTGATTCTCAATTAATTGGTGAAATTTAACGGTTACTTGATTAATTGCGCCAAAACTTTTCCCGTAAACCCCTCGAAATGCAGATGAGGAATTAGATAAATGCTTGTTTTACACCACAGTCATCCTTGGGATGTTTCCCCTGGGGTGGCCCGGAAGATTCAAACGTCTCTAAGGCAATGGATCATGCTTCAAGATGACTTACCAACGAACGTCAAAACCATTGCGGGAGTGGATGTGGGCTTTGAGGCGCGCTTCTCAATCACACGGGCGGCGGTGGTGGTTTTGTCCTTTCCCGATCTAGAGATCCTCGAAACGGCGATCGCCCGCTGTCCCACTTCTTTTCCCTATGTACCGGGATTGTTATCTTTTCGGGAAGTGCCCGCCATTTTGGAGGCATTAGAAAAAATTACGCATCTACCAGATTTATTGTTCTGTGACGGCCAAGGTTACGCCCATCCACGCCGTTTAGGGCTAGCCTCTCACTTGGGGGTCTTGTTAGATTTACCGACGATTGGGGTGGCAAAATCCCGCTACATCGGTACCCACCAAGAGGTGCCCCTCGAAAAAGGGCAGTGGGTGCCTTTACAGGATCACGGTGAAACCATTGGTGCAGTGCTCCGGAGTCGGACGAAGGTGCGTCCCCTCTATATTTCTGTGGGTCATCGGATCAGTTTAGCCACAGCCCTTGATTTCGTCCTCGCCTGTACGCCGAAATACCGTCTGCCAGAACCAACGCGCTTGGCGGATAAATTGGCTTCTCGAAAACCTAATTTCCCATAAAAAAACCGCCTTGGGGCGGCATCGATTTGTTTAAAAAACTGAATGGACGATTTAGGCGATCGCACAGGCCCGACGGTAGCACCACCGCAGCAAAGTGATCCCCAAAACAAATTTCGCGGCCTCTAAGACCCAGTACAAACTATGCCACACGGACATTTGCAAAGGCATCGTTGCTGTGCCATTGAAGCCGGACATTTCTAAGCCAAAGCCAGCCAATTGAGGCGTAATCAAATAGGTATAAAGCAAAGCAATATTTAACAAAATACTGGCAATGACGAGGGCATTTAAGGCTTGGCGATCGCCAAAGAGATGTTCAAATTTAAACCCAAAAAAGATCGTTAGAATTCCGGCGGCACAGACCACCTCTAAACGATTAAACACCTCAAACAAAACATAGCCAGTGCTAATAAAACCGCTGTCGGCCATCATTCCGGTCATGGACAACACAGGAATGATCACAAAATCGAGGAGAAAAGAGGCACTCAACCAAAACCCCAAGATCGTCATGACAATAGCCGATAAGTTGAGGGAAAACGGTTGCTTTTTGAGGGCATAGTTGAACATAGTTTCTTCTCCCGAAACTGGGCCTTACTTTTTTAGCTTAAAAGCTTAGGGAACCCCATCGGTAGCATTGTCCCAAAACGACATAATCTAGTAATACTCTTTCATAAATCGCAATACTCTCAGCTGGTTTTAGAGCGATTCACCAGCGTGGTAAGAACTACGTACCAGAGGCCCTGAACGCACATGGGAAAAGCCCATTTCCTTGGCGATCGCCCCTAGGTGTTCAAATTCTGCCGGTGTCCAATATTTTTGTACAGGTAAATGGGCTAGAGACGGGCGCATGTATTGGCCTAGGGTGAGGCGATCGCAGCCCACGGCCCGTAAATCCCGCAACGCTTCGATAATTTCTGCCTCCGTTTCCCCGTGACCGAGCATTAAGCCCGATTTCGTTGGGATCTCAGGATTGTACGCTTTGACTAACTCTAAAACCCGGAGCGATCGCCCATACTTTGCCCCCCGCCGCACAGGGTCCTGGAGCCTTGCCACCGTTTCAATGTTGTGGTTATAACAAGCCGGTTGCGCTGCCACCACCGTTTTTACCCGTTCTGCCTGAGCTGTTTCTGCCCCTTGCCCACTCCAAAAATCTGGGGTCAGCACTTCGATTTGTGTTCCTGGGTTTTCAGCCCGGATCGCGGCCATTACCGCTACAAACCAGCCAGCTCCCCCATCGGCAAGGTCATCCCGCGCCACTGAAGTCAACACCACATAATTCAGTCCCAACAGCCGCACCGACTCCGCCACTTTTTGGGGTTCCTCCGGGTCAAGGGGGAGGGGGATTTGGCCTTTATCCACCTGACAGAAAGCACAGGCCCTGGTGCACACTTGCCCCATCAATAGAAATGTTGCGGTTTTATTGGCGTAACACTCACCTCGATTTGGGCACTTTCCTTCCTCACAGATGGTGTGAATGCCCCGTTGCTTAACGATTCGCTGGACTGTCGAGATCTCACTGGCTTTACCGAGGGGAGCTTTGACCCAACTGGGCATGGGCAAAATCGGGGCGCTGGAGGAGTGAGACGCAGAAGAAGCCATAATTTTTATAAAAACGCTGTTGAGGGAAGTTCTGGGATTTTTAGAATTAGTTTACTGAAAATCTAGTTCACCCAACATCCCCAGGTACGGGGCTAGCCCAGTGATCAAAGTCACGGTGGCTTCAGGTCGATGAGTATGTCAAACTGAGGAAAACTCAATCGCTTAACTTCTAGATGATCGTAAATCTTGGTTGAAGCTTTTAAAATTTTTACCAAGCTCACGCCATCATAGAGACGACCCAGCCAGCTATTTTATGTTGTGAAGGAGTATGTTGTGACCCACAAAATCCTAGTGATTGACGACAGCAAGGTGATCCGTATGCGGGTCAAGGATATGCTGCCAGAGGGGAATTTTGAAGTCATTGAGGCCAAGAATGGACTTGAGGGCTTCAATCTCATCAATACGGAACATCCCAATCTGATCATGTTGGATTTTCTGCTGCCGAAGATGAGCGGCTGGGAAGTATACCAAGAAATTCAAAAACGCCCGGAACTAAAGGCAATCCCCCTAGTGCTGATGTCTGGCCGCAAGGAAGAAGTCACCGAAAAGCTCCCGGAACCCTTTGAACTGTTTTCATTCATCGAAAAGCCCTTTGACCAAAAGCAACTGATCAACGCGATCAAAGATGCGATGGCGAAGGCGAAAAAACAGGCCCAAATAATCCCAGAAGTTTCTCCTTCTTCCCTCAGCGCGAGCACAACGGGAAATCCAATGGCGGCAGAAATCGTGGCGTTACAGGCGAAGGTAAATGCCCTCCAAGGGGAAATCGATCTGCTCAGAAAACAAATGGGGCAGTTGGTCAATTTCGTGAAACAGAAGTTGAAGTAGGATCGCTAAACTTGACCAATATTTGTATTTGTTGAACTGCCGACTAGATGATCATTGGCGAAAACATCAAGGGACAATAATTTCGATGGGTGCACAGCTTTCTTCTTTAGTTAAGGTGTTGGTGATTTCGGCGGTGGGGGCAGCGTTAATCAAGTATGGTTTGCCCTATGGTTTCAACCTAGCGGCGATCGCCCCATCTAATGGCGGTGCTTTGGCGGCAATTTTACTCCCAGCGATGGTGATGGCCGGGCTCTTGTGGTGGCGGAGTACGTCCCAGACTTCCTAAAAGGGCAAGGGTTAGTCAAAACTAAGACATAATCGAAACAACAGCACTAACTTGAGGCGTGTGAGTAACGTGGATTTTCGGAAATGGAGCGGCTTCATTGTTCTTCTGAGTTCCCTGTATATTCTCTGGCAAATTAAAGCATTTTTACTGTTGTTGCTCACGGCAGTGATCCTGGCTAATGCCCTCAATGTGCTGGTGATCAAGCTGCAAACCTGGGGCGATCGCCTTGCGGCCCGTTTCAACCAACCCTTACTGCGAATGGGGCGTTCCTTCGCCGTATTTACCGCCCTGTTTATGGTGGTATTGATCCTCTGGCTCGCCTTCACCATCGTCATTCCGCCTTTTATTGGCCAGTTCCAAATTTTGTTTAGCAAGCTCAATACAGGCTTTTATGAAATCGATGAATGGTTAGATTCCCAAATTTTCAAAATTGAAGAAAACTTTGGTCTGCCGATCAGTGAACAACTGCCGAATCTCGATGAGGTGATCCCCCAAATCCCGACCCTGCTCAATGAGCTGCTTAATCGCGGCTGGAGTTTATTTTCCGACTCCCTCAAGGTACTTTTAAATGTCTTGCTGCTGACGGTTTTAACCTTGATGTTTCTGGCGGATCCCCAACCCTATCGCCAGGGATTTATCCGTTTGTTTCCTTCTTTTTATCGCCGTCGGGCAGACGAAATCCTCACCCTCTGCGATGCCGATCTCAAGGGTTGGGTCGCAGGCATTATGTTCAATATGTTTTGTATTGGCATCCTGAGCTATGTGGGTCTTTCGATTTTGGGGCTGTCATTGGCCTTACCCCAGGCGATTTTAGCTGGTTTACTGACCTTTATTCCGAATATTGGCCCGGCTTTGAGCGTGATTCCTCCCATCCTCATTGCTCTGTTAGAAGCCCCGTGGAAAATCTGGGCAGTTTTAATCTTATACTTCGTAATTCAGCAGGTAGAGGGAAATGTTTTAACCCCTTGGGTAATGGCCCGGCAAGTCTCCCTACTCCCTGCCGTAACGCTTTTGGCTCAGGTTTTGTTTGCGGTGACATTGCAGTTGGGGTTTTTGGGACTGTTCTTGGCGTTACCCCTAGCAGTTATCGGTCAAGTGATCGTCCGAGAGGTATTGATCAAAGATATTTTAGACCCTTGGCAGGCGAGGGAAGAAGGCCAAGTGCTGGCGATGGTCTCCGGAATTGTGGGTATTGAAACTAGCCAATCCGTGGCAGCAGAACCGGAAGCAAAACCGCCTGAATTGCCGACGGATCATCCGCCGGAGTCCCCCAGTTAAGGGAAACTTTGTGTACCCTTGTTAGGAGTGATTTTATTCTGGTTGAGGAATTGATGTATGGGTGCGTCCCGGAGTGATTGGCGATCGCCAGTGGTCTTAGGTCTAGTTGTCAGCTGTGCCGTGAGCCTTAGTGGTTGTGGTGGGCCACCGCCCCAAGCCCAAACTCCCCAGGGAGTACCAGTAAAATTTGAAACCTTAGATTCAGATCTGCTCGCCACCACCACTGAATACGTGGGGGTTTTAGAAGCGGATAATCTCGTGACCCTCAAGCCAGAAGTAGACGGTATTATTCAAGCCATTCAAATCCAAGAGGGGGATACTGTCACGGCAGGAACGCCCATTTTGACCCTCAAGTCAGAACGCAGTCAGGCTTCTTTGCAACAGGCGATCGCCGGAGTAGAAGCAGCCCGGGCCGCCCAAGCCAATGCCGAAGCCCAACTCAGTGCTGTCAATGCAGAAAAACTGGAGACCCAAGCCGACTTAAAACTCCGGGAACAGGATCTCCAACGGATTAAAAGCCTAGTGGATACCGGGGCTTTACCCCAGCGGGATCTCGACCAGAGCCAACGGGATCTAGAGGTGGCCAAGGCGCGGCTAAATACCATCAATCAACGGATCAAGGCTGCCCAAGCAAGTGTCAATCAAGCCAAAGCCACCCTCCGCCAATCAAGCAATACGGTGGCGATCGCCAATGAAGATCTCCGGGAAACCCAAGTGACAGCCCCCGTTGCGGGCACCATCGGTGACTTAACCGTGCAACAAGGAGACTACCTCGAACAGGGAGCCACCATTGCCACCATTGCCCAAAATACACGCCTGAGTCTTAACTTTTTTGTGCCCATCGAGCAGGCTCCTGATCTGCGTCTCTCCCTCCCCGTCGAGCTGATCGACTATCGCACCCTCGAAACCGTGGGTCGGGGTCAAGTAAGTTTTATTTCCCCAGAAGTAGACTTTACCTCCCAAACCATCTTGGCGAAGGCCAGCTTCGATAACCCTGACAATCGCCTTTTCACGGGGCAACTGGTCAAGGCCAAACTGATTCTGAGTCAGCAAACCGGGGTTTCGGTGCCTGTCACGGCTGTATCCCGCATTGGCGCAGAAACTTTTGTCTTTGTCACTGCCCCCAATCCCGACGCCCAAGGGGAAAACGATCCCCCCCTGATTGCCGTCCAAAAATCCGTCACGTTAGGCGCCATTGAAGGCGATCGCTATCAAGTGTTAGAAGGATTAACTACCGGGGAACAGGTGATTACCACGGGCATTCTCAATTTGACTGACGGCACCCCTGTCTTCCCCCAAACCGAAGAAGTCTTCCAGTAAAGCGTGGGGATTTAGTTAATGCCGATCACATATTTGCGCCATTCGTGGTTGAGATCATCCTGGGTGTATTTCAAAAGCTCGAAATAAAGACTACTGTGGGGTTTGCGCGGCTGGATCAGTAACTCCATTTCTGCTTCTTTGGGGGTGCGATTGCCCTTACGAACATTGCAACGCATACAGGCGGTGACGAGGTTTTCCCAACTGTCTACGCCACCGCGCGATCGCGGAATAATGTGGTCGAGGGTCAGTTGCTCGCCGCGCTTACGGCAATATTGGCAGGTGTGGCGATCGCGTTCCAGAATATTTTTACGGGTGAGGGGAATCTCGCGGTAGGGCACCTTAATGTAGTGGCGCAGGCGAATGACGGTGGGGAGAGGAAAATTCTGGTAAATGACGCGGCCATTGTGTTCTAGGCTTTCGGCCTTGTCTTTGAGCAACAGCACCACTGCCCGACGCCAACTGGTAATGTTGAGCGGCTCATAAGAGGCATTTAGCACCAATACCTTGGCCATATTTTTCCCGTAATCTTTGTAAAAAAAGACGCTAGACTCAATATTTCCGCCTATGCTAGCACAGCTCTCAAAGACAGGGGGCGTTGTCGCCACTGGGGCCATTACGCCACAATTTGTGTATATCCTTGATGATTTAAACTTTTTTCAATGAAAATTGCGATTACTGGTGCAACAGGTCTTGTGGGGCAACGTTTGGTTGAGCGTTTGTACCCTGCCCATGAGCTTTTAGTCTTGACCCGCAGTGAGGCCAAAGCCCAAGGCATTTTTCCAGCCTCTACCTATCCAAAGCTCAAGATTGTGGCCTATACCCCCACGGAGTCAGGCCTCTGGCAGGACTGTATCTCTGGCTGTGATGCGGTGGTGAATCTGGCTGGGGCTCCCATTGCGGAACAACGGTGGACACCCAGCTATAAGCAGGAAATTCGCCATAGTCGCCAGGGGGGGACAGAAAAGATCGTCGAGGCGATCGCCAAAGCTGACCAAAAACCCCAGGTACTCATTAATCCCTCTGCCGTCGGCTATTACGGCACCAGTGAAACCGCCATCTACACTGAAACGAGCCCTCCCGGTAACGACTTCCTCGCAGACGTTTGTCAAGCCTGGGAAACGGCGGCCCTAGAAGCCCAAAACCACGGCACTCGCACCGTCATTCTCCGGTTTGGGATTGTCCTCGCCAAAGAAGGAGGAGCCCTCGCCAAGATGATTCTCGCTTTTAATACCTTTGTCGGCGGCCCCCTCGGCACAGGTAAACAATGGGTTTCTTGGATTCACCGCGATGATCTCGTTAGCTTGATTGAAATGGCCCTTACCCAAGCCGATTGGCAAGGCACCTACAACGGCACTGCCCCCAATCCAGTCACCATGGAAACCCTTGCCCAAACCCTAGGATCTGTAATGAAACGTCCTGCTTGGCTCCCAGTACCGGGCTTTGTTTTAGAATTACTCCTCAGCGATGGTGCGAAAGTCGTATTAGAAGGGCAAAAAGTGCTACCCAAACGAACCGAAGAGGCTGGCTTCCAGTTTAAATTTCCGGATCTCAAAGCTGCCCTGGTTGATTTACTGGCTAGTTAATTCCCCGACAGCCAAATGGTTTAGCCAGACTTGTGAGAGTCAGCAGCCTATTATTTTGATAAAGATTTATCGTATTTTTTTACAAACCATGTCTGAAATTATTACCTCCGCCGTGAGCGATCGCATTTGTAACCACATGAACAAAGACCATGGCGACGCGGTTCTCCTGTACGCGAAACATTTTGGCCAGTGCCATCGCGCAGAAGCCGCAAAAATGTTGTCCCTGGATGAAACGGGGATGGCCCTTGAAGTGACTGACACCACCGGCACAGAAGCGGTACGCATCCCTTTTCCAAAAACCTTAGCCAATGCTAAGGAGGCCCACACTGTGTTAGTGGAAATGATGCAAGCAGCCCAAGGCAATCCCACCTAAACAAACTCCCAGCAACTTACACCATAATTTGTCTAAAGCCGTCTATCCTAGGCGTTCTGTGGGGATGGGCGGCTTTTTGGTGGTCTGGCATATCTCAAAATTTTATAAAAATTTAAGAATCATGTCCTTTATAGTATGCATTCCGTTTAATTGGCTACTCTAAAGTCAGCTCAACGCGCCATATCCTAAAGAAAACGAGTGCTTGTGCCTAAGGATCCCCTGACTTATGAAAGCGACCCCTAGATTTTTTCCTTCACTGTGTATCACCGTTACGATGAGCTTTTTGGCACCGATGGTGGTTTGCGGTTTACTTTTGACCCTCTGTGCGGCGGTGGGGATTTTCCCTGGGGTAACTGTTGAATTGTTAACGGATGCCTTTGGGAATGTGCTAAAAGTTTTTGGCAATGGGCGCATTTGGGAAGGGGTCTTAGTCATTGCGATCGCCTGTGGTTTTGTCGGCGGTATGTTTGAAACCTTTAACTTTTACTATTACCAAAACATGAATTAAGGAACTAAAGTCCTGGGGGCGACCGTCTGAGAACATAACGGAAAATTGCGATTGGTTACTATAGAAAAGAACAAGCCTTCGGTTTGTTAGCCAATCTACCTTCCCTATTCAAAACAGCCACAGGAACACAAGCATCATGTTGCATCGTCGAAAAAACCGCTGGATGTATGGCCTATTAGCCTGCATTGTCGCGATCAGCGTCAACCTTGCGACACCCACCGTTAGCCAGGCGGGTTTTTTTGAAAATCTTTTGCGGGGCGTTTTAATCTGGGGGGTGCAGAGTTATCAAATTTCCAATCTCTCGGATGCCCAGGAACAGGACTTTGGTCAACAAATTCACAATGAACTGACCCGTTCCGGCCAGGTTAAACTCTATCAAAACCAGCGGGTTGTGAGCTACATCAACGAAATTGGCCAACGTTTAGCGCGCCAAAGCACACGCCCAAATTTAAATTACAAATTCTTTGTCGTCGAGGATGACAGCGTGAATGCCTTTGCCACCATGGGGGGCTACAACTACATCAACACAGGGCTAATTAAAACCGCCGCCAATGAGGCAGAACTTGCTAGTGTAATTGGCCATGAAATTGGTCACATTGCGGCGAAACATTCCCTAGAACAGATGAGAATGCAGGCCCGGAACCAGGGGATTTTGGCGGCGACGGGCTTGGATAGTAGTCAGATTGTCCAGTTGGGGGTGGCGATCGCCGTTGATTATCCCAACAGTCGCAGTGACGAAACGGAAGCGGATGATCTTGGGTTTAATATGTTGACCCGGGTCGGCTATGCCCCAGAGGCGATGGCTTCATTTATGAAAAAGTTGATGGCAGCCAACAGTGGTGGTGGTCGTCCCCCTGAATTTTTGAGTACCCACCCAGCCACCAATGATCGAATTGTGCGACTCCAAAATAAAGCCGCCCGTTATTCGGGAAATCCCCAAGGTTCGCTCTATGCGGAGGGGTTAAATCAGCAACGTTATCGGAGTCGTCTGTCGCCCCTGCTCTAAATGGTTGGTTTTTAACTCAGTTTTTAGGCGATCGCTTTCCTTGGCGATCGCCTTTTTTGGGTGTATCTGTGAGCAAAAAAAATCCCCCATGGTGCTGGGGGAAGGGAATTTTGTTCGATATATGCGGGCGAGTTAGTTAACGGCCGCCTTGTTTTTGTTTGAGGATATCGAACATGGCGTCCTGAATTTGTTCCTGGAGAGTCGGATTATTAGGCAGCTGATTACTAATGCGATTAAAGGTGCTGCGGGGCATAATGTCGTCAATGAGGTTGGGCAAGACATTGTTGCAGTAGTTACGCACTTTCCCAATGGCGGCACGGTTATTGAGACGGTTAATACTCTGGGGCTGATCGCAGCGAATTTCCCAGTCCGGTTTGCGGCCAATGAGATTTTCGACCTCCAACAAGAGATTATCCATGCTGTTGTTGCCGTAGATCGCCAGATAGGCTTCGGCATAGCGATTAATGTCTGCGGTGCTCGGTTGTTGGGCGATCGCCTGATTTTGCCAGCCAAGAATTTCCGGTTTGAGGGTTAATTGGGGCGCTAGCCCCAAGCCCAGGGCGCTGAGGGTAAGGCAACTGCCCAGCAAATAATCTTGGAAGCGACGGGGTAAAAGCATAATGACCGATGGGGAATAAAAATCAGCGATGGCAAATTTTAAACGTATTCAATATTAAAGAATAGGTTTTAGGGAGGGAAGTTCCAGGGGGCAACTTTTTTCTGCCATGGTTGCAAGGGTTTAGCGGAAATGCTGACAGAGTTCGAGAATTTTAGTCGGGAGAATTTCCTCGGCGATCGCCCCTTGTTTCAGTCCGGCTTCGAGTTCGAGCAAAATCGGCAGGGTTTTGAGGAGTTGCTGGCCCCGCAACCGGGAAATTTCCTTTTTCAAAAAATATAATCGTTTGGGATTCTTGAGATCCGCCAGTTTGGCGATCGCCTGATCGTCCCGTTCCCCAGCTTCGATCATTACCTTAATAATTGTCCACATCCGGAATTGACCGATCAACGTCGCCACAATCCGCAGGGCAGGCTCATTTTGCGCCAACAGTTCCCCCACCAATTGAATCGCTAAACCACCATTGCCTTCCCGGATCGCCTCACAGAGTTGCAAACTATTTTGGTTCGTTGCTGCCACCAGTTGCTGAATTTCTACTTGTGTTAACGGTTGTGTCCGGCTCCCCTGATAAATTCTGAGCTTTTCTAACTCATTCCAGAGCCGTCGCGTATCATTGCCCACCGCCTCACCCAGTAATTCCGTTGCTGGTCGATCTAAATTCACCCCCAATTCCCGCGCCGTACTTCTGACCCGATCCGCAAGGGCTTCCGTCTGCCACGGGGGAATCGGCGAAAACTCCCGTACTTTCGCGTGTTCCTGGATAAATTTTGTCGATTTTAGCCGCTTATCTGGTTTTTTACGGCTCGTGATTAACAGATGTGAACTTTCGGGAATCACGGGTAATGTCCGGTGCAATTCCTGCAAAAGACTATCCGAGCAAGATTGGCACAACGTCGCTTCATTCAGCCAAACTAACCGTCCTCCCATGCCAAAGGGCGGCGTCATCACCTCATTCAGCGCATCAATAATACTTTCCTCTTTACTGCCGTCGTAGGTCTGAAAATTAAACGATAGCCAAGCTGGATCTAAAACCGATTGCTTAATCTGATCCACCGCTTGGGCGATCGCAAAATCATCCTCCCCCCAGAAAAAATACACCGCCATCGCAATCCGCTAAAATCACAAACAAATCAAGGTAAAGTAAATAGAGCATCCCTCGCAACGTAACCATTATGCCCAGAACACAGCGCAACGATAATTTCATCGACAAAAGCTTTACGGTGATGGCCGATATCATCCTCAAAATTCTGCCCACCAATAACCGTTCCAAAGAAGCCTTTGCCTATTATCGCGATGGGATGTCGGCCCAAGCCGATGGGGAATATTCCGAAGCCCTCGAAAACTACGAAGAAGCCCTGAGGCTTGAAGATGACCCCAATGATCGTAGCTATATCCTCTACAATATGGGCCTGATCTATGCCAGCAACGGCGATCACAACAAAGCCCTAGAACTCTACCACGAAGCAATTGATCTCAATCCCCGGATGCCCCAGGCCCTAAATAATATTGCGGTGGTCTATCACTACCAAGGCGAAAAAGCAAAGCAATCTGGCAATGAAGACGAATCAGAAGCGCTCTTTGATAAGGCCGCAGAATATTGGAAGCAGGCGATCCGCATCGCGCCGAACAACTACATCGAAGCGCAAAACTGGCTGAAAACCACCGGTCGCTCGGAAATGGACGTCTTTTTCTAAATTAGTTAGTGATCGAAACTTTAAAGTAAGCATTCACATTGAGAATTTAAACATGATTGATCTTGAACAGGTCCGCAAGGTTGCCCATTTAGCACGTTTGGAATTAACGCCGGAAGAGGAACAGCGCTTACCCTCCCAACTCAGCGCGATTTTAGACTATGTCGAACAACTCAGCGAACTGGACACGGACAATGTGGAGCCGACCACCAGAGCCATTGACGTGAGCAATATTACCCGCACCGATGAACAAAAAACTTACGGCGATCGCCAACTTTTACTCGATAATGCCCCGGATCGCGAAGATGATTATTTCCGAGTCCCCAAGATCCTCGGCGAAAGCGAATAATTAAAATTTATGTTTTTGCTCAATTCCCCTGTCAGGTGATAGGGGAATTTTTATTGGGCATAATCAGTAGATTGCACCGCTTCTTGCAGAACTTCGGTAATCCACCTATTGATGCTGGTATTTTTGCTGGCCGTCAAAATCGTGATTTCACGGTGTAGCTCTGGTGAAACTCGTAGGTTAAAGCGTCCTGAATATTCTTTGATGGGGCTAATGCCTTTTTCCTTACAAACTTCGAGAAATACTGCGAGGGAATTTTTAAATTCCTGGCGGAGTTCTTCGGGATTGCGGCCATAGAAATCTGCGCCACCATTTAACCCCAAGATTTCACCGCGAAATAAGTCAAGTTCTGGGTCATACTCAATTTTTGCTCGATAACCATCAAGAATCATCATGTTCATGGCTTTACTCCGTGGGATTCTAACCATTTCCGAATACTGGCAACGGCTCCTTTATCAGTTGTAGGGGAAGGGTGAGGTCGATGAAAAACCCGCACTTCACCAAAGAGAATCACCGCAACTCGTGAGCCACTCCTCTCAGAAATGTCTGCTCCTAGTTCCAGAAAGAGTGCTTCGATGTCAGACCAGGCAATGTTGCCACTGATGGGCCTTTGGAAAATAAGCGCTAGGGTTTTACTGTTTTTACGCTTCATTTTGTTAAGTACCTCGATGGTACTACAAAAAAGTACCAAAACATTATGCTCTGAACATCGCGTCACGATAATTTCATCGTGAGGAGTGTCGCAGTTAAAATATATGCCTGGTCATTTTGACTGGGGATCTTGGCTAAGTGATTTCAAAGAAATTGCCTAGAGGCCCAAGACTTCAGCAAAGATTTGTACAATACAATACGGTTTCTTTAAAAAATATTAAGGTTTTATCCATGGGCCAGACCACAGAAGCGCAAACCCTAAAGTACGGTGAGCGGGAAATTGAAAATGGCGAACTCATTACTTTCCCGAACCCCGCCCCGGACGTCGCTATACCATTAACATCACCCTGCCGGAATACACTTGTAAATGTCCTTTTTCTGGCTATCCGGACTTCGCAACGATTTACATTACTTATGTACCGGATCAGAAAGTGGTGGAGTTAAAAGCGATCAAGCTTTATGTCAACAGTTACCGCGATCGCTATATTTCCCACGAAGAAGCAGTTAATCAAATTCTCGATGACCTGGTCGCGGCCTGTGATCCCCTCGAAATGACGATCAAAGGAGACTACCAGCCCCGTGGTAATGTGCATACTGTCATTGAAGTTACCCACACCAAAGAACAAGCATGATGATCTTCGCTTGGCAGTTCCAATCCCCTGGCCCCATTTTGTTTGAGGTGGGTAATTTTGCAATCCGTTGGTATGGTCTTTTAATCGCGATCGCCGTGTTGATCGGTGTGAATCTCTCTCAATTTTTGGCAAAGCGACGGGGGATTAAACCGGAGTTACTAGCCGATTACGTCATTTGGGGAATTATTGGGGCGATTCCCTGCGCGCGACTGTATTATGTGCTATTTCAATGGCGCAGCTACGTCGATCGTCCCCAGGATATTATTGCGATCTGGCAAGGGGGCATTGCGATCCACGGGGCGATCCTTGGCGGTGTGATTGCGGCGTTGATTTTTTGTCGCCTGAATCGTCTTTCTTTTTGGCAACTGGGGGATTTGATTGCGCCTGCTTTGATTTTGGGGCAAGCTATTGGTCGCTGGGGAAATTTTTTCAATTCGGAAGCCTTTGGGGCACCAACCGATTTGCCTTGGAAGCTTTATATTCCCCTCCAAAATCGCCCTTTAAACCTTGTGGAATATGAATATTTTCACCCGACCTTCCTCTATGAATCTGTCTGGAATCTTGGGGTTTTTGCATTACTCCTCTATTTATTTTTCTGGGGTTTGCGCCATGGTGATCGCCTCAAAACAGGCACAATTTTTCTTACCTACTGGATCGCCTACAGTGCTGGCCGCGTCTGGATCGAAGGCTTGCGCACTGATAGTTTAATGCTTGGTGGGATTCGCGTCGCTCAATTAGTCAGTTTGACAGGAATGGCCCTCGGTATTTTGGGATTAGTCTGGTTATATGTTCTAAAACGACGCTTACCCGATGTGCGATCGCCGAGGGAATTACGAGAGGCAGAAGCTATCCCAGAAAATTCCGAGACTTAAACCGTTACCATTGCTCCTCTAGTGACAACATTATCCATGGGCCAAACCATCCTCGTTACGGGCGCCGTCCGCTCTGGCAAAAGTGAATGGGCCGAACACCTTGCACTCCAGTCCCAACGCCCCGTCACCTACATTGCGACGGCTGTTGAAGATCCTGACGATCCCGAATGGATGGCCCGGATCCAACACCACCGCGATCGCCGCCCGAAAAATTGGGGATTTATGGGTGAGTCAGTCCATCTAACCGAAGCGATGCGACGTATCCCCGAAGACCACTGCGTCCTTGTAGATTCCCTCGGTCTGTGGGTGGCCAATCATTTAGAAACAGAGCCGGCTCCTTGGCACCAGCTCACCACAGCATTTTTGGAGGCGATTAAAAATTCCCCACGGATGCTAATTCTTGTCGCCGAAGAAACGGGTTGGGGCCTCGTTCCCACTTACCCATTAGGACGCTTATTTCGCGATCGCCTGGGCCGTTTGATCCGCGAAGTGGGCCTCGTTTCTGATCAAGTCTATTTATTGGTGGGTGGGCATGCCTTGGATATCAAAACACTAGGACATCCCTTGCCTCCGGTAAAAATGCCCCTCAGCTGAAGTCAATTGTATCTTTTTGTAACAAAAACTCTGCTAGATATTAAGAAAAGTGTTTACACTCAGGTTATGAAATCCTTCAGAAGGCTATATGCCTATGGAGTATGTGTTATTTTAAGAAACGTTAACCATCTGAAATAGCCTATATTTCATAAGGTTGACCCGCTTACATGATTCTCGGAAACTCCCCTGACCATAGGATTTATACCTATTGGCTTTTGCTCATTTGACAGGGAGAATCCATAACAAGGAAACTAGCGTAAGCCATTTAATATCCAACCCTTGTTCATTCATATAGACAAGAGGAATTAAAAAC